>CAXBOL010000226.1:0-7315 GCA_963977295.1 uncultured Opitutaceae bacterium | reverse complement strand
CGGGGCGGTCATCGAATTCCCCCGGACGGTGCCCTTCGAACGTTTGGAGCGCATCGCGATCCACCGAAGAATACCACGGTTCGGGACAGACGAAGGGTTCATGCGGGTCCTGAAAACTGGCCCAGCAGAACCAGGGAGTCTCTTCCTGGGCCCGCGCTTCAATGTAGGCCTCGGTTTCCTGACCAACCCACGCGGTATCGTGATACTGTTGGGGAATCTCCCACGGCCCGGCCCAGTGATGATCGTAGTCTTCGCGCCATTTGGAAAACCACGGTTTGTAGTCGACCCCGGCGTCCTCCAAGAAGACCCGGTAGTGCATGTCGGGCTCGTTGTGGATATTGTGCCCGGTGGAGGCCGAGATCGAGTCGAAGCCCGCGTAGGGACCGTTCCAATTACGGAAAAAGTCCACGGTGGGTTCCTGGTCGCCGGCCATGTGTTGGGCCTCGTGGATACGGCTGACAAAATGCGTCTTGCCCACCACCTTGCTGTGGTAGCCCGCTTCGCGCAGGAACGAGGGCAGCGTGCGGGTCGGAAACGGGTTCACCGACATGCCGATGGAGTAGGCGTAGTGGGAGGAAGGATACTGACCGGTCAGCAAGGATACCCGGCACGGCACGCAAAGCGGGGAGGGCGTGTAGGCCCGATTAAAATGGGTCCCCTGTTGCGCCAAGCGATCGAGGTTCGGCGTGCGGAAACCGCCGGCACCCTGGCAACCGAGGTGGTCCCACCGGTGCTGGTCAGACGTGATGAAAAGGATGTTGGGACGCGAGGGCGTAGTTTCAGGCATGGCGAGAGAGAGGAGTTTCCATTAAATCGACGAGGATCGCGGCGGCGCGGCCACGCAGGGGCAGACGGTAGGTCACGAGGCCGTGCGCCGGGAGCGTGACTTTCCACTCGCGGGGCGCGAGTCGTCCCCAGTGCGACTTGAGCGTGCAGGTTGCGCGGCGGCCGCGGGTTTCCTGCAGGCGAACGATCCAGTGCGAGCCATCTTCGGCGAGTTTACTCGCGATCAATTGCACGTGAGCCGAACTCAGATTGAGCAACGAACCGGAGCGCGGTAGTCTGCCGGGATGGGCGCTGTCTTGGACGTATTCGGCGGGATGCAGGACCTCGGCGGCAAATCGAGACGCGCGTAGATCCGCAGGCTGGCCCGGGCCGGCGTGCAGCCAAAACCGGGCTTCCTGCCACCCTTGATCGAGGTGGGGATTGGCTGCGGGATCGCGTGGGGAGTTGGGCCGGTGATGGGCGTAGTAGGCGGAGCGGGTGATGATGATTTGCAGCATGCCGCCGACGGTTGCGTAACTAAGGCCACCGTCGGTCACGACCACACACGTGTGCTTCTGGCCTCGAAGGATTCCGGTGATCGCGACCCATTCGCCGCCGGGGTGTTCGCCGGTGTCGGTTGGCCGCTGGGCCGGTCCGCCAGGGCCGGGAATCGTGCTGATCGCGTCCTTCAAGGCCGTGGGGATTTCCAAACGAAGGATTTGGTTTTTTTCCTGCCAATTCACTCGCACGGCGATCTCCAGTCCGGGGCGGTGTCGCCACTGCCGGTAGTGAATGTGAAGCTCCGACTGCTGCCATCGGGCGCGCTGACGGTATTCGCGATAAAGCGGGCCAGCGCTGAGCAACTTGCCGTCGATCAGTTCGGGAGTGCCCAGCCGGGTGTCGAAACCGTCGTAGCGATGTGACCACGTGTCGGAAGGGTCATCCCACACGCCCAAACCGATGGGGGCGTCGAGCAGACCGGAACCACTGTCGGTCGACCAACGGTTGAGGCCCGGTGCGTGGCGGTTGAGTGTGTGGTTGGCGCGCAGTTTGGAGGGACGGCGAGTGATCGTGCGGCGGTCACAGTGGAACACGCGGTAGCCACAGGCGGGCAGGGGCACGATCGCATTGAGGCGGCGCCACGATGTGCCCATTGGACCAAAACAAGGCTCGGCGGCGGTCCATTGCAGCGGATACGATCGATCTTCATCGGGGTCTATCAGCTGAGTGATAGGGCTCCCGCCGTTGGGGGCGGCGAAGGTGTCGAAGCTGACCTCCACCTCCCGCGCCCACGGGAGCGGGTTCCAGAGCAAGAGGGCACCCTCCGGGACGTTTCGCATGTCGATCGATCGAGCCAGCCGGTGTAATTCGAGCACTTTCACCTCATCGGCGGTATGCGCGGCCGCGCCGAAGCGATCGCGGATCGAAGTGTCGTTCGACGCGGTGCAGGTGCCGCCCAGAATGTCGTGAAATTGGTTAAAGAGCAGATGCTCCCATGGGCGCCGCAGCGAAGTGATGATCTCGGGACGGGGGAGGGCGAGTTGGGCGGCGGTGGCTACGACTTCGGCGTCGACCAAGCTGCGTTCGATACGACGATTTTGGCGCTTGATGTCGCGATGAGCGGCGTAGCAGCCGGGGGCGTGTTTGTTGAGCTCGCCGGTGAGCGTGGGGATATTGCGGAAAGCCGGGTCGGCTTCCGCGGCGGCAAAAAACTGCCCGACCGTGCTGAGGCGAAGTTCGGGCAAATCCGCGTCTTGTTGCAGTTGACGGATCCGCTCCAGTTGGCGTCGGGTGGGGCCACCGCCGTGATTGCCAACCCCGTAGAAAAACATGCCTTGGTTCATCCCGGGCGCAAAACCGATGTCGGCGGCGCGGCGAATTTCGGCCTCTAGAAAATCAGGATCGGCGTCGGGGCTTTGCCCGTAATTTTGAGGCAGATGCCAGGTCAAGACTCGGGAGCGGTCCGGGCCCTGCCACCAGAAAAAATTCGGCAGCTCGCGCTCCCACGGCATCGGGCGCATGAAGACATAGTGGGTGAACCCCGCCCCCGCGAGGAGCGTAGGCAATCCAGCTGCGTGACCGAACGAATCGACGTTGTAGCCGATCTTCACGTCGACCCCGAACTGGGTGCGGAAGTAGCCTTTGCCGTAGAGACTTTGGCGGACAAAACTCTCCGTGGACGGCAGATTGCAGTCCGGCTGTTCGATCCACCCGCCGATGATTTCCCAGCGCCCGGTTGTCACGTAGTGCTGGATTCGAGCAAACAGCCGAGGGTCGGCGTGCTGCACCCACCGATAAATCTCGGACGAAGATCGGGTGAAGTGGAAGTCCGGCTCGCGATCCAGAAAGTTCACGGCGGACTGCAGGGTGGTAAGCGCTTCCGAACACCCATCGCGCCACGGCCATAGCCAAACGGGGTCGAGATGGGCGTTGCCGATGAGGTGAAGCACGCGAGAATTTCCCATTGGTGATGAAGCTGCCATGAAGATTTATTCCGAAACAAGAAATAAATTATTCTGAAACTAATGTTTGCATGTTTCTTCTTGGTTTCCCAAGAAATGTGGCCCGGGCGAAAGAAGCGTTGGGTGCGCCTGCTTCTCCGGCGATCACCACTGTAAATGACAACATGAACTGGGCGAATCAAACTGTGAACTGCGTTGGGCGGGATCCAGAGGAGGATCAGATCGGCAACAGGGATGACGCAGTGAGTGTGGTGTCCGGGATGCAGTCGACAGATTTGACCAATCAGGTCATGCCGCACCATGGTGGAGGGGCATCGCGATGAACCTATCTTTCGCTGACAACTTAAACACCAAGGCCACCAAGATCGCGAAGGCCGTGACCCACCGACAGAGCGCCGAACCCGTTTATTTGCCTCGGTGGTGAGATGCTTATTTTAACGTCAATCGCTTCACCACATTGGTCTTAGGAATCTTAAACTTTTCTCTTCAGCTTAGACTGCGGTTCCAAGGATGAGCACGGCGACCCAATCCCCCTCCACTCGCCCGAACATCTTGTTGATCATGACCGATCAGCAGGCGCTACACACGCTGTCCTGCTACGGCGCGCCGTTGGCTGGGTCGCCGCACATCGATGCGTTGGCGGCCGACGGGGTTCGTTTCACCCACGCCTGCACGCCCTGTGCGTTGTGCACTCCGGCGCGAGCGAGTTTGTTGACCGGGTTGTATCCGCATGGGCATGGCGTGCTCTTCAATACGGGGGTCTATTCGCGCTTCGATGAGGAGGCCTGCGGCCAGGGGCTCACCCTTTATCCGTCTCGCTTGGCCGCCGCGGGTTACCGGCTGGGACACCAAGGCAAGTGGCATGCGGGGCTCACGCCCACGGCGACTGAGGCCGGGTTTGAGGGGTTCAGCCTGCGCGACTACGGGGGGATCCGCCACGACGCGACATTTCACCGTTACTTGGACGAACGAGGCCTGCCGCGTCCGGTTCCGCACTTTGAATTTGTGGCCGAAGGTGGCGATCCGACCAAGAGCGGGGGCAACACCAGTGGGTGGGCCGAAGGAGATATTCGCTCGTCCCCCTGCCATTTCATTACCGATCTCTTGTTGGATCAGCTCGATGATTTTGGCGCCAGCCCGCAGCCGTTCTTCCTTGGCTGCCACTACTGGGAACCGCATGCGCCTTATTTGCCGACCGAAGATTTCAAGGATCGCTACGACCCGGCCGACATCGAGCAATGGGCGAGTTTCGCCGAGGCTTCGGGTGCGCGTTCGGTTTGGCATCGGCGCATGCGGGAGGAAATTTTCCCGGGCGCGGCGGGCGCAACTTGGTCGGAGTGGGCACAGGTCATCGCTCGCTATTACGCGCAGGCGGCCATGATCGATCACGAGGTGGGGCGCTTGATTGCCGGTCTCAAAGCTCGGGGACTCTACGAAACCACCCAGATCATATTCGCCTCGGATCACGGCGAATCGGTGGGCGTGCACGGCGGTGTCTTTGACAAGGGCGGGCTGGCCTTCGAGGAGCTTTACCGCATTCCGCTCATCATCAAGCCGGCCTCCACCGCCGCCGATACGTCAAAGACTGAGCCTGGACGCACTTGTGATGCGTGGGTGTCGCTGGTCGATCTGGCGCCGACCTTTTGCGCCAGCGCCGGCACCAGCATGCCGGACACGCACGGCCGGGATCTGGGACCGTGGGTGCGAGGCGAGGCCGTCGATGATTGGCGGGATGATCTGTTGGCCGAGGACCACGGGCACCGTGTCATGTATGCCCAGCGCATCCTGTGGTATCTGAACTACAAATACGTATTTAATCCCGCCGACCGGGACGAGTTTTACGATCTGGCTACGGACCCGGCCGAACTTCATAACCGCATCGACGATATCGCGCTGACTGAACCGCGCCGGGAGCTGCGTCGACGTTTGCGACAGCGCCTGCGTGAGACCGGCGATCGGCTTGGTCCGCAGATCGAAACCCTGCTCGCGAATTGAGCGGAGAGGAGTTCTCCCCGCGTTAAGTCAGATCCATGAAGTTCAACCACGAATGAACACGAATAGACCCGAATGAAAACCAATCAGAAGTGGAATGAATTGGAGTTCACCAAACGGTGGTCGAAATATCCTGTGCGCGGACGCCACGCCCAACGCCGGGATGCTTAAACGCACCATCCCATGCTGCCACTCCGTGGTATCGCTCGTGTGACGCACTCTCTTTTAGTCTCATTACTTTAATTTCTTACTGAATCTTTTCGGTTAATTTCACCCCATGGCCCCCATTCACGACCTTCACCGCCGCCGTCAGGTGCATTTGGATTTTCACACCTCCCCCCTGATTGATGGGGTCGGCGCCGAATTCGATGCGGAGCAATTTGCCGCCACGATCGAGGACGCGGGGATCGATTCGATCACCGTATTTGCCCGGTGTCATCACGGCATGTCCTATTATCCGACGAAGGTCGGGCAGATGCATCCTGGGTTGAGTGGTCGTGATCTGTTGGGTGAGCAGATCGAGGCACTGCACCGCCGAAACATCCGTTGTCCGATCTATTTGACCGTGGCGTGGGACGAGTGGACGGCGGATCGTCACCGCGACTGGTTGCAGCTCACGGGAGATGGCCAGATCGCACAGGTGCGGAACCGCAAAGACGATGGCACGGTCGACCCGGGAGGGTGGCGGTATGTGAATTGGCTGCATCCGGACTTCGGGACGTTTTTGGAGGCGCAGATCGACGAGCTGTTCGATGCCTATGCGGTGGATGGACTGTTCTTCGACATCCTCTCGTTTGCGCCGGACTCCTGTTGGAGTGACCACTCGATCCGGTTCCGGGAAAAGCACGGATTGCTCGACCGCAGCCATGCGAGCTGGGTGAAGTTTCGGGTGCTGGCCCAAAACGAAATGTCAGCCAGACTCACCGCCAAGGTGCGCAGCCGATCTCCGGATGCCTCCATCTTTTATAACACGGGCGTATTTTGTTATTTGGATAATCGATACAGTATTCACGGACGGGTGGCGCAGCAGTCTCACTACGAACTTGAGTCGCTACCGACAGGGCACTGGGGGTATCATCACTTTCCCAAACTGGCCCGGCAGATTTCCGGGTTGGGCGTGCCGTGGATTGGTCAGACGGGACGATTCCAAAAATCGTGGGGTGACTTTGGAGGCATCAAGCCCGTGCCGGCTCTGGAGTTCGAATGTTTCCGGGCCCAAGCGATGGGTGGGGGCGTAGAAGTGGGCGATCAACTGCATCCGCGGGGCCATTTGGACCGCGGCGCCTACGCGTTGATCAAAACGGTTTTTGCGCAAGTGAAGGCAGCGGAGTCATTTTACGAAGGTTCGATCGCTTGTCCGCAAATCGGAATCCTGTTGGCCGGGGTTCCGGGGATGGTTGAATCCCTAACGGCGCGTTCGGAGTCCGGGGCCGTGATGTTGGCGGAAGAGACGCACTACGATTGTGCGGTGCTCGACGATGCTTCGGAGTTAAGCGGGTTTGACTTGGTAGTGCTGCCGGACTCCACCCCTATCACGGCGGCATTGCGAACCAAGTTGGCCGCCTATTACGAGGGGGGCGGCAAGCTCTTGCTGACGGGATCGGCAGGCTTTGATGAGGCGGGCGCGTGGGCGCTTGATTTCCTGCCGTTGCGGCGGACCGGTGTGGAGATGGATGAGCCGGTCTATTGGCAGGTGGAGGCTGACTTTGCCCCAGAGTGGGCGGGGGTGGATCGGGTGTTGTATCGGCGGGGACCCGCTATCAGCGCCCACGGCGATGCCAAGGTGGTGGCGTGGCGGCAGGAGCCGTATTTTCAGCGGACGGATCAGAAATTTTGCTCCCACTTTCAAGCACCGCCGCGACCGGGTTCCCCAACGGGACCAGCTATCGTGTGCGGCGACCGCTGGGCCTGTGTGGCTGATCCCATGTTTCGCGACTATCGAGAAGCGGGTGGTTTAGTCATTGCGGCGATGTGGCAACAGCTGGTGGAGGCGTTGATCGGGCCGCCGGCCGTGGGCGCGGGATTACCCACCACGGTGCTGAGTGTGCCGCGGCGAAAAGGCGACGATCTGCTGCTGACCTTGTTGCATTACGTGC
>CAXBOL010000225.1:0-7318 GCA_963977295.1 uncultured Opitutaceae bacterium | reverse complement strand
ACGCGTCTTTCCTCTCCTCCTTGGGTTTTCCTACTGCATGGTTACGACTAAGGGATGCGAAGAAAACCCACTCGTAGCTGCGTTTGAAGCGTAAGAGTCGAAAGCGTCGAGCGGAGGATTAGGGTTTTCGGCTGAATGTAGGAGCCGTGCTTGCACGCGATGAACGCGGTGGAGTGGTGGCATGGAGGGAATGTTTCTTAACCACGGATGGACGCAGAAACACACGGATTAAACCCACTGTCTTGAATAATTTTGACTATAAAAGGTAGGGACGGACCGCTGGGGCGTCCGCGGTGTGCAGGGCCGGCTCGAGTTTCTTTCCGTCTGACTGTTGACGCGCCCAACGTGTCCTCCAAAGTCGCGCCAAGCGGGAAGACGGAGAGCGGTCACGCGCCCAGCGCCCAGCGCCCGGAGATGCGTCCGGTTGGGGTCTAGTGGGTGCGGGATTTGCTGTAGCCGGGCTCGGTGAGCCCGGGGTTTGGGAGGAGGGACGCACGCGAACGACCGCCGTCACTCCACCTACTTCGTGACGCGGTGTGCGGCGAGATGGGCTTCCTGGGTGGTCTTGGCGCGTTGGGCGAACTTTTCGAATGGCAAGCCGGAGAGCTCTTCGATGACTTGGGTGAGCATGGCTTGGCCGTTGATCTTTTGGCGGGACTCCGCCTGCGCGAGCAACCGGGTTCGGATCGTGTCGACCAGTGAGTCCCCGAACTGTTGGTAAGCGTCGATCAGGACGTAGCGGAAACCGGCGTTGCTTCGAGGGAAGATCTTTGCGTCCGTCTCCGGTCGATCGACGGCTTCACGCTTTTCGCCTTTGTTCCAATTGAGCAGATCGAGACCGATGCCGAGCACGCGGGGTGATTCGTTGATACGTTTGCTGACCATGTGCAGGTCGTAGATTTCCTCGGCGCCCTGCAGTTTGATGGTGATGACATCGGACAAAAAGCGAGCGAAGACGGGATCGAACCAATTGCGGTCATCGACGTAGATGCGTTGCGACTTGATGTGTTCGAGGCAGTCCTGACCATAGCCGCCGCGGAATCGGGTGTCGCGACGGGCCACCCAGCTGAACGGATCGTAGATGAAATAGAGGTTGGCGATGAATGTCTTTTGGAGGCGCTCAAGTTCCTCGAATTCGACGTTCTGTTCAGAGAAGAAAATGGGGTAGGTGAGCTTGACCTCCTTGAAGGCGTGGGACGGCACCTGCGAGGGCAGTCCGCGCTCAATGAAGTGGAAACCCTTGAGGGTATCGAGATTGAGTCCTTGGGTTTTGTCGGTCTGAAACGCGCTGTTAATATTATTGGGATTGTTGCGAAAAAACACATCCCAGCGGTCGGTAATCCGACGTTCCCATTTCTGCGTCTCGAGGTTGAAGTTGATATCGTCGGCGTATTTGGACTTCGGTTTTTGGGGGGCGATCTCGTTGAGTCGATCAACGTCCCAAGCCACGAGTGATTTGATTTTGAAGAACGGTTCCCGGATGAGGCGGGCAACGATGGCGCGCTCCCGGGTCAACCAGTTGGAGCGATCGAGTTCAAATTTACCGAACCCGAACGACGCGGTCAGCTCCCCCATCTGTTGCTCAAAGTCGTCGCCGAGCTTGATGCGAAACTTCATGTGTTTGATTTCGTCGACGACCAGTTTCTTGTGATACGCCAGCAGGAGTTTGTTAAACGACGTGGCAAAATCGAAGACGACCTGGTTGTTGCCCCGGTAGTCCTTGCCGGTGAAGCCATCGATGATCGGAATCTTGCCGCCATAGGCGGAGACGTTGAACGCCTCCATCATCACGACCTCCTCGTCGCCAGCGTCGGGTGTCGCCGCGGAAGCTTGTGCGCGGAGGTCGGGAGTCAGTCCGATCGATCCGACGAGTGTGGTGAAGGCGGCGAAAGCAGAAAGTAGGCGAAAACCGTTCAAGGGCATACGGGGACGATCAGGAAAAAGGAGAAGGATGAGAAGAAGGATGAGATGAGGGATGAGGCAAACTCATCCGTTGGGCGGATAGTCTCCAAACGGATTTGAGGCTAGGATGCAACTGAGAGGAGCACTCGGCAGCGGTGCCCTCTCCCACCCTCGCTGCTCAATCCTCCCTCTATGATCACATTCTCTCTACGCTCGGTTCGTTCATGCCTCGGCTTGGTGTTGTTTTCCGTTGGCCTTACCTCTTCGGGTTGGGCGCAAAGTTTTCTTACGCGTTGGACCTTTGACGGCGCAAATGATGCCGCCGACATGAGTGTGACGATCGGATTCGGTTCAAGTGTAGGCGCGGTGGCGACGGCAAGTAAGGCGTTTAATTCGATCTCCGTGGGCACCGGTGCGGCGGAAGGCTGGGCGCCTGCGATTGGGAGTTATGCTCCTGGGGATTATTTTGAATTCACGGTTAACCTCAATGTGCCCAATGCCTATGTGGTGAACACCATTTCGTTGTCGTCGTCGTCGTTCTTAAACGGAGCCTCGTCCTGGGCGGTGAGGTCAGAACTGGATGCGTATTCGGCGGTCTTGGGCACGGGATTGACGAATGGGAACAGTCCTACGTCGTTGTCGACCCTGGGGCTGAATATCGGAGGTGGGGACGCATTCACTTTTAGAGTTTACGGTGTGGGTGGAAATGCGGCGACGTTCAACGGCTTCGGTGTCGATAACGTCACCGTGTCGGGCAGTCTCGTGGCTGCTTCGGCGGTGCCGGAGCCCTCCGCCTTTGCCGCGTTGTGTGGAATCAGTGTGCTCGGGCTGACCCTTACGCGCCGTCGTCGACGAGGGTGATCGACTGCATCGATGTAGGAGCTGTGCTTGCACGCGATGAACGCGGGGGAGGGGGGGCGCAGACTGGTTTATTTTTTAACCACAGATGGACACAGATATACACAGATTAGATACTGGTGATGAACGCGGGGGAGTGGTTCAACGCGTCGCGTTGGTCTTAAGGTCTTAAGGTCTTAAAGTCGAAGGTCGGAAGTCGGAAGACGGAGGACCGATGTCGATGAAGGTGGACCGTCAGCTTGTGGTTTTAACGCAAAGGCGCGGAGCGGCGAAGGGCGCAGAGTGACGGAGAACCGTGTTCGGAGGTTGGCCGAATGCCTTAATGTAGGAGCCGTGATTGCACGCGATGAACGCGTCGCGTTGGTCTAAAAGTCTTAAGGTCTTAAGGTCGAAGGTCAGAAGTCTGAAGTCGTAAGATGATGAAGGCGAACGCGGACCGTCAGCTTGGGTTTTAACGCAAAGGCGCGGAGAGGAGAAGAGCGCAGAGTGGTTTGTTTTTTAACCACGGATGCACACAGGAACACACAGATTAAACCACCGTCTTGAATAATTTTGACTATAAAAGGTAGGGACGGACCGCTGGGCCGTCCGCGGAGTGCGGTCACGCTCGCGGCGCCCAGCGCCCGGAGATGCGCACGGTTGGGGTCTAGTGGGCGCGGGGTTTGGTTGTAGCTGGGCTCGGTGAGCCCGGGGTTTGGGGAGAGGCGCGCGCCGACCGGGGTCAGCGACCCCGGCCACAACGGAGGTGCGCTAGCCGGATTGATGAATCCGCCGTCGCCCAAAGCATGGAGAAACAAGTAGGAGCCGTGCTTGCACGCGATGAACGCGGTGGAGTGGGGGCGTAGACTGGTTTGTCTTTTTAACCACAGATGCACACCGATACACACGGATTAAATACGGGTGATGAACACGGGGGGAGTGGCCGTATGTCGGAGCAATGAATTTTAACCGCGAAGGTCGCCAAGCGAGGCGAAGAAAGTCCACTTATGGCCGCGCTTGAGGCGTGAGCTGGAAACGTGGTTTGTTGCTTTTTTGACTTGGTGTAGGAGCCGTGCTTGCACGCGATGAACGCGGTGGAGTGGGGGCGTAGACTGGTTTGTCTTTTTAACCACAGATGCACACCGATACACACAGATTAAATACGGGTGAAGAACACGGTGGATTGGCCGTATGTCGGAGCGATGAATTTCAACCGCGAAGGTCTCCAAGGCATGCGAAGAAAATCCACTCGTGGCCGCGCTGGAGGCTTCAGCTGAAAGACTGGACAGTCGCGCGAACCAAACGAAAACATCTGCCGGTCAGATCACGTTTCACTGAGTGTAGGAGCCGTGCTGGCACGCGATGAACGCGGTGGAGTGGCGACGGGACGGGTAGGGATTCGAGGTGTATCAAAATAAATACTACATACCGTCATCTAAAGTCAGGAGCGGCCCTTTGAGGGCAATTTGGGCGTCAACTAATTGTGCTCATTTCATCTAGGGTTCATACCCTAATTTACTCTTTTAAGCTCGCGTTAAAATTGAGTTAAACGCAAAAGGCTTTCGATCGGCCCGATGCTCCTTTGGAGAATTTGTCCCGGTATTTACCCCCCCTCTTGATTGATGAGCAGCGACCACTTGATGAAGCGCAAGAATCGACTGAAAAACCGAAGCCAACGGGCTGCTTTTTCGCCGTGGAATTCCGCTTGGTACGGCGATATGAGCCAGCATAGCTCGATTCGATTGAGGGATACGGTGGACCGATCTTTCCTCATTTCATTCCGGTTTCCGAATCAATGACCGCGCACCCTGAAACTTTGGCCGAACCTAAGCCGTTGAAAGGGTTTCTTGATACCGGCATATCCGAGTTGAATGACCTGCTGACGCGAAACCCTAAGAGTGGAATTGCCTGGCCGGGAACGGATAAGCACCCCTCCAGCACCATGGTAATCCGGGGCAGTGCTGGAACCGGTAAATCGATATTCTGCGCACTTTTAGCCCGAAACTTCCATTTAAAACCCAAGCAGATTAATCGAGAGGACGGTACGCTTGAGACCATTATTCCTTTCTGTGTCTATTTTTCATACTCCCAGTCTGCGCGAGGCTTGTATTTCAACATGAAGGACATTCTCACGGGGCAAGATAAGGATCTTGAAAAGCGGTTCGAAGAAAGTCCAAATCCTCTGTTGCTCTCACCCCGTTCGACCGGACGAATCTCTTCGACCAACGGAATCGAGATGTTGCGGCGAAGCCTTTTGAATGAGCTTACACCGCTTTTCGAACCACAGTTTGCCGATAAAGTTGAGTTAGCCAAACGCGTAGCGACTCTCCGCCGGTATATTGATTCGTTTAGGAACTCCGAAGACTGGGAAGTCGGTGGCAATCCAGGATTGGAAATTAAGGACACCTCCGACCACCCGGGTCCGGTTAAGATTGCCCCAATTGTTTTCGTCGACCCGATTAACTTTCTTTTCGACCGTGCGGACTCGCGTGATGCCATTTCAAAATTAATCGATGTTTTTCGTCTCCTGCAGTGGCCCCTGATCGCGACGATTGAAGATGGGGGACCCGCAAGTGACGAGGTCCATCGACAATTGGTCAGCTACATTGAATTTGAGACAGACGTGATCATAGAACTCGGGACGACGCCGCCTCCGTATGTGACCCGCACTATTCAAGTTCGAAAGAACCGCAATTCGCAGGCTCGGCTGGGGAGCCAATTTTATCGGATCGAACGACCCGGCCACGCCTTTTGGAATATCCCCTGGTCTTGGAATCGACTTACCCGGAAAGAGCTACTGGAGCAAAAACCTGAGGGATTGGACTACAACCAGCGACTCCGTGATGATGCCCACCCGGGCTTTATGCTCTACCCCTCGATTCACTGGTTCCTTTCCAAGGTTCGACATCGGCATCATTTTCGAGATAAGCGGCGGTCGACCGGCTCACAGTCACTGGACAAATTGCTGAACGGTCCGTCGCCCGGTGAGCAAACGAAACTGGCGATTCCACCCGATGCCTTTATTCTTATCCGCGGGGAAAAAGGCGGCCACAAACTCACCCTGGGATTTAACTTGTTGGTGGCGGCGCTCTGGAGCGAGCGACCCGAGTTAATCGATAAGGTGGCTGTGGATGGCCGTCCCATCGAGGTTAAGGTGGCTTCAGAAAGCAGGACGGCAATGCTGCTTTCGATGGGTGAAGAGATTCATTACGGGGTCCCCCGCATTGCTCTGAGCCGAATGAACGCCCGTTCCATTAAACTAGATCCGGCCAGTGACCCTATAAGTTTGCCTCGCCCACCCGCGAGCAGGCCGCTTTCGCATACTTCAGATGACAAAGTGGAGGTTAGGATTTGGTGCCAACACGATCGGGATTCTAAGCCCGACTGGGAGGTATTGCTTAAGCCGGATACTCCCAAAGTGGTGGAGGTGAAATTCAAACCGGGCCTGCTGACACCGGAAGAATTTCTCTGGGTCGTTTCCTCCCTGACGAAGTTGTTTCAGCCCGCCCGCATGATGTTGGAAAACACCGCGCACTTGCACACCCGTTTTCCGGATCTGGCGAAAGAGAAGATGCTTTTTCAGGCCCTCAATAGTTTGGCCCAGGACCGGAATATTATTTTCATCGTGAACGATATCATAGCGAAAGGTTCTGATCCGCAACTTTCCCTTGGGTTGGCCGCCTCAGCTGACTACATTCTTAATGTTTCACAATTCGACCGGCACGAACGTGAGACGCTGTGGCGCCAACAAAAAGTGATCAACGAACGTCACCCTGAGAGGCCTCTTCTTTTTGGGGCCCAAGGAGGGACTGAGCACCGGACTCAAACGAAACTAGAGGTCACCAATATTCGGGGGAAAAAGTATATCAATAACACTTATGCAGTCTGGATTCGAGAATCAGCGGAGGGGATTCCAGGAGGGAAAGGTGAATTTGGTATTACTGATGTTAGTCCTGAAATTTGGGAAGCCGCATGGATGCCGAGTAAAACGTCGATTGCCACGACCCCCGAGTGAACAATCCGCCCAATCCCGACAATGACGACCGAAAATCAGCCTGAACATCCTGACTCCGATTTACCGGAACTTCCCGACTGCGATCGGCGTGAATGGAAGCGCACTAAAGGATTCCTGCGTGATCGAACTATGGTGATCTGTTTCTGCGATCTAGTGGGGTCGACCATCGCATTGCGACGTTTGGGATCAACCCGTTTTCGAGAAGTTCAAAAACAGTTTCTCAAGGACTGCGGAGGTGCCGTGTCGGCGCTAATCAAAAATAGTCAGAGTGAGTTCCCGCCTGATCAAAAGAAAGTCACGATCACCATTCCTGGACCCGTGAAGGGTCATACTTCCCGCGTGGTGCTGGACAAGTTTCTCGGAGACGGTGCCTTGTTCTACATTGATTGTGGGCGCTTGTATTTCAATGATGCGAAAGCGGAAGAAATCGTCGATCAGACTGAACGGACTGACTACGAAAAGGCGGAGATCAAGCGATGGGCTGCGATCAAAATGATGGAACTCATTTCTGGAATCGTCAGCCGATTCGGCGAATCAAATCGTAAGTTTAGCGTCGATCGGCTG
>CAXBOL010000224.1:0-7324 GCA_963977295.1 uncultured Opitutaceae bacterium | reverse complement strand
GTGTGTTGATTGTCGATGACAGCGTCTTGGTCCGAGAAGGCCTGCAGGCGGTTTTAGCCGAACACGGCAAAGCGGCCGGCATCGAAGTTTGCGGAGAAGCGGCCAACGTTGCCGAAGCCATCGTCCAAGCTGCCCACGTCCAACCTGATATTGTCCTGCTGGACATCAAGTTACCGGATGGATCCGGCTTCACCGCCTGTCGCGAGATATTGAGCCAAAACCCCAAGGTTCGCGTCTTGATTCTTACTTCTTTCACCAATGACAGCTTCATCTACGAGGCCGTCACCAGTGGAGCCCAAGGCTATTTGATGAAGGAAATCGACCCGCTCGGGCTCGTCACGGCCATTCAGGATATTAGGGCTGGACGATCAATTCTTTCCCCCGCAGTCACCGCCGGCGTCATGCGCATGATGCGAACGGACCACGGCAGAGGTCGCGCCGGATCCAACGTGCTGGATGTGCTGTCACCCCAGGAGAGGAAAGTTTTGGCCCAAGTCGCCCAAGGAAAGACGAACAAACAAATCGGGGAAGAGATGCATCTCAGCGACAATACCGTTAAGAATTACCTTTGCAGTGTGTTCGACAAATTGAAGGTGCGGCGCCGATCCCAAGCCGCTGCGCTTTATGTGCAGGTGCAACCCTCAATCGACTAGTGCCCTGTAACCCTTGATGTTTCGAATCACCTGATCTCGCGCTGGACCGGTTTGTTGGTCACAGAGAGCACAGAGGTCTAATTCGGGGTGCACAGAGTTCATACCCGTTTTGAATTCCTCACTGTCTTTTCTCTCCGATCTCGGGCTCGAAATTCCGATTCGGCCCGGTGACCAAAAAAACACGTGACTGTGACAGAATACTAGTCGGCCCATCTACTCCTCAGTAGGCCTGTTTTTACCTATTTCAATAGGATATATGGACCTACCTTAAATAGGCCGGAAATACTCCCTAAACGCCTCTAACTCCGCAGACCGGTTTTGGAGTAGGATCTGCCCATGTTCTCGGGGAAACTATCTACGGCCAGCCACCTTCGTTCCCAGTTGGGCAACCGACTACGGCGAGGATTTACCATCTTCGAAGTCATGATGGCGGCATTCGTCATGACCATGGGGATCTCCACCTCCGTCATCGGCATTACATCGGGTCTAAAGAGCTTGGATATGGCCCGAAACCTCACCCTCTCCTCTCAGGTCCTCCAAAGTGAAATGGAACGGCTGCGGTTGATGGATTGGGCCGATATCAACGCCCTCACCGGCTCTGCGACCGTCGATCTGAGTTCCGTGTTCACCGATGACGCTGCCTTAACCGCCCGATTCACGCTGGTGCGCCGGGTTTCGGATGTCGCTGGCAAGGTCGGCGAGATGAAAAACATCCAACTCGTCTGTTCCTGGACCGGGGTCGATGGCCGGGCCATCTCCCGCCAATTCAACACTTATTACGCCAAAAATGGACTCTACGATTTCTATTACACTCTCGCCCGGCCTTAAAACGCGGCGGGCGTTTACGCTCGTCGAGGTCATGATCGGTGCCTCCCTCGGCACGATCATTCTGGCGGGCATCTTGTCGATGTTCCTGTTTATTGGCCGGAGCACCGCCAATATGGCCAACTACGCGGAGTTGGAATCCGACGCCCGTTCCGGACTCGAGTATTTTGCTCAGGACACCCGCCAGGCTTCGGACATGACATGGAATTCGGCCAACAGCATCAGCCTCACCGTCAACGGAGCCACCATCCGCTACGCCTACAACTCCGGCACCGGAGAGTTTTCCCGCACAACCGGGGGCACAACGACCGTCATCATCGATGGCATCAATACCTTCACGCTGTCTGGGTTCATGATCACCGGCGCCTCCGTGAATACCAGTGATTTGAGCACCCTCGCCAAGCGCAACACCGCCAGTGGCGTCACCAAGCAGCTCCAAATCTACCTCAAGGCGGCACGCAATTCATCCACCGTCACCACCGCGACTAACACCGTGCTGTCGGCTCGCTACATTCTCCGTAATAAACGCGTTACAGCATGAAGACCAACTCCTTAAGCCGCGAAAGAGGTTCGATATTACTCGTTGCCCTCATCTTCTCCCTCATCATCGCGATCTCGCTAGGCTCATTTATTAACTTAGGCCAGGCCAACATGCGCCTTTCGAATCGCGCCTTTTACGCCAATTCGGCCGTAAACCTGGCCGAAACGGGACTCGAACAGGCGATGTGGTCGATCAACAAAGCGGTCGATAGCGATCCCGCCGCGTGGACGGGGTGGACGGTTTCCGGCAACAACGCGTGGCGCAACTTCACCGGGTTCACCTTCGACGCCAATTCCACCGGCAACGTCCGGGTTTACGTGCAAAACCATACCCTCGGCGTCGCACCCGTCATTATCGCTCGCTCCAGTATCACGCCCTACCGTTCAAGTGCCGTCGAAAAATGGATCTTGGTCAAACTCTCCAAACGTTCCCAGTTCGCCAACGGATTGGTCGCCAAGAACACCCTCACGTTCAGCGGCGGCAACGCCGAGGTCGACAGCTACGACTCTCGGTTGGGTCCCTATGACGCGCCACTGGGCGGCGGACTTACCAACAAATACGACCGCGGCAGCGCCGGCAGTGCCTCCATCACCGTGAGCAGTTTCAGTCTCAGTAATTCGAAGATCTATGGTTATGCCGCCATCGGCACGTCGGACTATTCCGGCCTCAGTGTGGGTCCAAACGGGGTTGTCGGCGCGTTCGGGGCGGCGGCAGGATCCATTGATTACGGTCGCATCACCACCGATTTCACCACCAACTTCCCCGACCAAACGACTCCGACGACATTCGGTTATTCCATCGGCTCGATCAATAGTGCCACGACACTACCTCGATTCGGGGACCTACCCGCCGCCGACGGTAAATTCTACTACAACGTGTCAGGCATTTCGCTTTCGGGCGCCCCGTCGAAAAAGCTGGATATCTCGCCCCTGACCAAGGTCGTGATTCGAATCACCGCTGCACCTGGCTCCAGCGGGGTCAGTGTCACCGGCAACGCATCCATCAACGTGCTGGCGACCGGCAAACTGGAAATGTATGCCGAGTGTGACGTCGACATTGGAGGACGAGGAATCGCCAACGCCAATGACCCCGAGGCGTTCTACCTGCGGAGCAGTAAAGCATCAGGCTCCGCTGGCACTCAAGACATCAGAATCTCCGGCAACGGCCAGTTAAGCGCCGTGGTCTACGCCCCCAATTCCGACGTGACCATGAATGGCGGCGGCTCCAGCGGAGCGGTCTACGGCTCAGTGATCGCCGATAACATCACCGTCACCGGCGGGAGTGTATTCCACTACGACGAAGCGCTTTCCGCCGCGACATCGGGAAATCCGTTCGGCATTGCCAGTTGGAACGAGCTGACCACGGCCAGCCAACGCTCGACCTACTCCGGTCTCGTGAGTTTCTGAGTCTCCGATCCGACCGCCTTTGGCTGATTCAAATCATACCAAAGTCCCTTGGTTAATGGACGACCCAACGAAGTTTGAATAAATCATCAAGTAGCTGGCTCACATGTATTTGTGACCATCTTCGTTTCCTCTTTTCCTCTCAAGAAACTTCAAATAACTGAGTGTTTTTTCAACCATCCCGCAGTGCGGGAAACACGAATAAACGTCACTACCGTTCCGTTTGAAGTCCAGTTAAGTTGGATAGACAAAGAAGGTTCCGTTCCCAGGCGCAGCGTTAGCGAAGCCACTCGTGTTCATTCGTGGTTAAAAACTCCGGTGCTGCTTCGCTCCAAGTTTCTTCCCCGATACATCCCGGTAAACCGGGCCTGACGCATCTGTAAAATCCGGATACTTCGGGCTGTTAGTATTATTTGACTACCTGGCTGGGCGGGCCGACCGGCTTTGCCTCTTGGCGTGAACACTCAAGGGAGGAAGAGGGGGTCAATACCCAGACGAACCTGACGGGTAAACTTGGTTCCGGAGCCGATAAGCCGGATTTTGTCGGAGTTGCAAGCAACCCCGTGATCATCATTTCTCTCAAGCCCCCGAGGGGACCTGCCCGTCTTCAGCGACCCCGAAAGGTCACCGAAGCCGGATGCGACATACCCGCGACATAAGATCGGGCCGATCAGTCGCCTATTTTGCCTTGCACCGGAAGGGGTTTTTCCTGCCACCGACTTTACAGCCGGCGCGGTGGGCTCTTACCCCACCTTTTCACCTTTTCCGCACCGCCCGAAAGCGACGAGGTAGTTTATTCTCTGTGACACTGTCCGTCGACGCGCCTTGACGCGCGCCTCCCGTGCTTGCGTTGAAGCTCGCACGGCAGCCTGCCCTGTGGTGTCCGGACTTTCCTCTCCAGGACTTTAATATGATCAGACGCGGCGATTAACCGCGCCTTCAGCTACAAAGAACCCCGGAGCGATGATCTGGCCCCGGAACCAAGTTTACCCACCAAGACGGCGAGCTCCGGCACCGTCGCGGGCACCTGCTGCAAAGGCAAGCCTGCCGATTCTCCCTACTCCCACCACACAATACGACCACACTGATCGCAGGTGGCCAACTCCTCGTCCTTGCGTGCGACCGACTCGACTTCACCCGAAACCTTCAAATGGCAACCCGAACAAGTGCCACCCGAGATGGGCGCACACACGGGCATGTGACGGGACGCGATGCGATCATACACGCGCAAAACCTTTTCAGTCAGCGGCTCCCGCGCGACTGCATAGACTTTTTCCGCCTCCGCCAATTCGACCGCCAAACTGGTTTCACGTGCGGCCAACGTCACCAAGCGCCCCTCCAAATCGGCAATTTTTTCCTTCAGCTCCTCCTCTGCCTTGGCGAAGCGCGTTTTGGATTCATCAATCTCGAACATGACTTCGAGTTCCTTGCCCTCGAGCTCGCCAATCGCCGCTTCAGTCGATTCGATTTCATGGCCCAGGGCCTGGTATTCATCGTTTTTCTTCACCAACGACTGTTGGGTGCGGTATTTGGCTAATTTGCCCTCCATCGAGCCGATATCGTTTTCGAGCGACTTCTTTTTTGATTCCAACTCCCGCCATTCGGTTCTCGCGGCATCGATCGCGGCGTGCTCCGCCGCAATCTTCGCTTTCACATTCGCCACGTCGCCCGGCACTGCGGCCAATTGTTGCGCCAGCGTTCGGCGAGTTTGTTCGCGATCTTGCAGGATTAAAAGTGGCTCAATGGCAGGATGACGCATGGTGAAAATGGGGGAATAGGGACTGAGTTTGGATCAAATATAATACATCTCCTCGGTGCTCGGATTGACCATTTGATCAAGCGTGCACGCCCGACATTTAGCCTCAAGCGTTTCGCGCACGCTGCGCCATACTTCGTCGACATGACGGCCACTGAAGCCTTCGCCTGAAGCATTTAACTCCAAAACATCGCCCTCGATCAAACTAAGGATATCAAAAAGCGTCACCGTCTTGGGATTGCGGGCCAACGCGTAACCCCCTTGCTTTCCGCGGCGGCTTAAAATGAGCCCACCATTGCGCAACTCACTCAGGATCTGCACCAGATAGTTGGCGGGCACCGCCTCCGCTTGTGCAAGGTCTTCAATGTGAGCCAATTCATCAGACCCATAGGTTCGCGCTAGTTGCGCGAGAACCCGACAAGCATAGTCAACTTTTACAGAAAGCTTCACTGGTTTCGGCAAGCTAGAGTCGAATCTTGAGTCGGCAACCTAAAATACCGCGAAAATACACTCAATTGGGTGACGTCTCCGCAAAATTACGGTTGTGACGGGGCCGGAATTCGTCTGCTATCTGCCCCTCAGAAACTATCACTCTTATCCATTTGCATGTCCGACTCCACTGACCCGGTTCCTCCTCCGATCAATCCCGCCATTTTAGGCGACTACGACGCCTCCCAACTCGGTAAACTCGAAGGGCTCGAGGCGGTGCGTAAAAAGCCCGGCATGTATATTGGTGGCACCGATGAACGCGCCCTGCATCATTGCGTATCCGAAGTTCTCGATAACTCCGTCGACGAGCATCTGGCCGGTCATTGCAAAAAGATCGACGTCGCCATCCACGTGGATGGATCCATCTCCATCCGCGATGATGGTCGCGGCATTCCCGTCGATATTCACCCCAAATACGGCATCCCCGGAGTCGAGATGGTGCTCACCACCCTGCACTCCGGCGGCAAATACGGCCAGGGTGGATACAAATTCTCCGGCGGCACCCACGGGGTCGGGGCAAAGTGCGTCAACGCCGTCTCCGAGTGGTTCGAGGTCGAAGTGTCCCGCAACAATTTGGTGCACCACATGACCTTCGAACGGGGCAAGCCCACCAAGAAACTCGAAGTCATCGGCAAAGCTCGCGGCACCGGCACCTACATCACGTTCAAACCCGACGGCGAGATCTTCAAAGAGACCACCACCTTCGTGGCCGATCGTATCGCTTCCCGCCTCCGTGAACTCGCCTTCCTTAACTCGGGTCTGGAAATCAATTTCGTCGACGAACGCCCGGCCACCCCCAAGCCCATCACCTACCTCTATAAAGATGGCGTGGTGGAGTTCGTGCGGCAGATCAATACCGGCAAACAGCCGCTGCACCCCGATCCCGTCCGCATCCACAAGCAGACTGAGATCCTGATCGACGAGAAACCCGCCGAGATCCACGTCGAGGTCGTCCTCCAATACAACGACTCCTATAACGATCAGGTGTTGTGCTACACCAACACCGTGCACAACCCCGACGGCGGCACCCACCTCTCCGGTTTCCGCAGCGCCCTGACGCGGGTGATCAACCAGTATTCCAAGGCCAACAAACTCCTGAAGGACAAGGATCCTCAAATCACCGGCGACGATGTGCGTGAAGGCCTTTCGGCGGTGATCTCGATCAAGCACAGCGACCCGAAGTTTGAGTCCCAAACCAAGGTCAAACTCCTCTCCCCCGAGGTCGAAAGTGTTGTCGGTTCGTCTTCCTACGAAGGCTTGATGCAATACTTCGAAACCAATCCCCAGGTCGCGAAACGCATCATCGACAAGTCGCTGAACGCCGCCCGCGCCCGCGAGGCCGCCCGCAAAGCCCGCGAAACCATCCGCAAAGGCGCTCTCTCTGGCGGTGGCCTCCCCGGCAAACTCGCCGACTGCTCCGAGCGCGATCCGTCCGTCACCGAACTCTACATCGTCGAGGGTGACTCCGCCGGTGGATCCGCCAAACAGGGCCGGGACCGTCGCTACCAAGCCATTCTCCCGCTGCGGGGTAAGTTGATCAACTCCGAGAAGGCTCGTCTCGACAAGGTGCTCTCCAACGAGGAAATCCGCACCCTCATCACCGCCATCGGCACCGGCATCGGTCTCGGCGAGGAATCGCAAGGCGGCTTCAACGTCG
>CAXBOL010000223.1:0-7351 GCA_963977295.1 uncultured Opitutaceae bacterium | reverse complement strand
GTCGCTTGCCGACGACCGCGGTGGGGTGGAGCGTGGAGCGCAGGGGTCAACGACCCTGGCTACAGCGGTTCACCCACCCAATGTGAAATGAACGTGACTGGAGAAACTGGGTGCCCATTGGCACTTCGCATGCGCCGGCGCCAGGAGGACAATGCCTAAGTTAGCGCCTATGGGTCGCTGACCCCGGAACCGGCTGACCAAGCACACCTTGGCCAGCGACCCCGGTTACAGTATTTCGAAAAATGCTCTAAGCGCGGCTTGGGTCGGCCTCCTAAGACCGACCCAATTGGCTTAATGACGCAACGAGTCAGGACCGAAGTCGATCACTTGATCCTCCGCGTTTCGCACGGAGATTTCAAAGCCGGGCTTGCCGGCCTGATTCCGGTAGTAAAGCCGGACCGGATGCCAACCTGCCGCGAGATTAACCGTGGCACTTACGTCCTTGGACGCTCCTCGCATGGGTTCGTCCACGACGCGAGCATCGTGCAAAAAGAGCGTCACCATATTTTCGCTCGCAACGCTGATCGTATAGGTGCCATCGGCCGGCACTTTGACAAAGCCAGTATAGGCTACCCCAAAGGATTTACCTGCTCCCTCGGGCATCGCCTGCCCGACCTTCGTAGTCGAACCGGTGGCTGCAGCGCTCATGAAACGGAAATCCGGCATCCACGGCCAACTACCTTCGTAACGCGCCCACGCCAACCCAGACTCACCCTTGGGTTCGGTTGCCAGCGCGGGCACCAAGGCCTCATCGTAGGGTCGCGGCGCGTTGTCGCTGGGACGACGCATCTGTAATACACGGGCCTTCATCTTCGCCTGCAAAGCCACGAACTTACCGGTCCCCGCGAGGTTGTTGCCTTCCTGCGGATCGTTGGCCAAATCATAGATTTCAAAATCGTCGTCGGCCGATTTCACGTCGTAGCGCAGGCCCTTGTAGCCGTCGAGAATCAACGCCTGCATCTGTCCACGCTTCCGCCCCTGATGTTGGGGCAGAAACTCCTCATACTTCGGAGTCGAGCCGGGATTAAAATACTCGGTGTAAATCGTTCCCTCCGAGCGGGAGCCCAAGCCGGTCAGGAGCGGCTTCAACGACACGCCGTCTGATGCGGCGAGTGGAGCCACTCCCGCGACATCGGCAAACGTGGCCAACCAGTCCCAGTGTCCGGAGGGTGTTGCCTCCACCTTGCCACGTGTCGCGCTTGATGCCATCAAACGGACCAAACCCATCGAAGAAGATCGGATCGTAGTCTTCTTTCAAATACGACTCCTTCGAGGGCCCGTTGTCGGAAGTGAAAACCACCAACGTATTTTCCGCGATGCCGAGATCTTCCAACAACTGCAGCACATCGCCCACCGCATCGTCGATGCGCCGCACTCCGTTGGCGTAGCGTTTTTGCACGTCGGGCCAGGCGATTTCCGGCGTTTGCGGATTTGCATCATGATCCCAGGTCTGATTCGCCAAATCAGGATGCATCCAGCCATCCATCACGCCGTTCGAGGTGTTGATCATCGCGCCCGGTTTTCCCGTCCATTTCAGCCCACCTTTCAGCCCGCCGCCGGCCGGATAGGGCGTCGCCGGATTCTGCAAGACCGCATGAGGGGTATCGAAGGACAGGTAGGTGAAAAAGGGCTGGGTGGGGTTGACCTTGCGTTGATCAATGATCCATTTTTTGGCCCGTGCCGTGAATAAATCTGTTGTATAACAACCATCCAAACTGGCGGAAATCTCGTGTTCATTCTCCCAGACTTCGCGGCCCTCCTCCTTCGGGTAGTGAAAGTGCCCGTCCCGGTGACGCACATAGCCTAAAAAGTAATCGAACCCCCGTTTGGTCGGATACGAGTCCCAGCCTTGGTAGTCGGCCAGTCGTTCCGACATGGGCCGATCTGGATCCGGGTTTTTGTTGCCCTCGCCGCCCCCTTGAAGCCCCCATTTGCCAAACGCGGCCGTGGCATAACCCGCGGTCTTCAAGACCGTGCCCAGCGTGTGGGTGTCCGCCAGCAGTTGGTCGAATTGGTTATCGCGGATATTCGCGTGCCCTTGCGTCAAACCCGTCAAAAGCGAGGCCCGCGACGGAGCACAGACCGGCGCCGCACAATAATGCTGCGTCAACATCACCCCATCACGCGCCAACGTATCGATCTGCGGGGTCGCGAAATGCGGCTGAGTCCGATCGCCGGCCGCTGCGCGCTGGTTTTGCCAGAATACGCCAATATCTCCGAATCCCAGATCATCGCATAAAATGAAGATGATGTTGGGCTGCGACGGCTTGGTTGCTGCACCCGCTTGGGCCGCCGAGACCAGCCCGGCGGAACCCAGCGACCACAACACGACGAAGGCGAACAAACGAAACAAGGGAGGTTTTCTCATAAAGAAGGGATTCAAAGGGGGGGTCGAAAAACTGGATCACGATGGCCGCAAAATTTGCAATGTAAACCCGTAGTCCGTTTATCCGTTCAGATCATCTGTTTTTGAGCGTTTGATTCAATATCAGGCGCCGACGCCAGACATGGTTGAGTTCGCCGGTCATCTCGGCTTAACCTCTCATTTCGCTATGATTTTACCCGGTCTCGTTTCCGTTACCTTTCGTCAACTATCTGTCGATCAGATCATCGCCCAGACCCGGGCGGCTGAACTCAAAGGCATCGAATGGGGGGGCGACGTCCATGTGCCCCACGGCGATCTCGCCCACGCCAGCGAAGTTGCACTCAAGACCCGAGATGCCGGTTTGGCAATTTCGGCCTACGGATCATACTACCGCGCCGGACACGATGCCGACCTCCTAGCCGAAACCGTCGTAGCTAGCGCCCACGCTCTCGGTGCCCCGATTATCCGTATTTGGGCTGGCAAACTGAGCTCAGCCGAAGCGGATGCCAGCTATTGGGCCCGGGTGGCCGATGACTGTCGTAAAATATCAGCCCTCGCCGCCGACCAAGGCATGAAGGTGGTCTTGGAGTGGCATCGCAACACGCTCACCGACACCGCCGACGCGGCGGCCCGACTTTTTTCCGCGGTCGACCACCCCAATCTCCACACCTATTGGCAGCCGCGCTTGAAGACTGCGATCGAAAAAAACCTCCTCGATCTCGCCACCGCCCTGCCCCGCTTGGCCGGAGTCCACGTGTTTCATTGGGATGCAGACACGGGCGCCCGTTGTGCCCTAGCCGAAGGCGAAGCAGCCTGGCGCCAATATCTCGCCCGCCTGCCCCAAGGGCTCGACATGTTCGCATCGCTCGAATTCGTGGCGGACGATGATCCGTCCATTCTCAGTCGAGAAGCGGCCGTTTTACGCGGTTTGCTGGCCTCACCCCAGCCCCGGGAACCCGGAGGCGGAATCTAGCCAGTAATCTGTAATGTGATGTTTTTCGGATGCTCCACAGAGCCGAGCCGGAGTTCCGAGCCCAAGATCACAGAGAAAAGATAGTCCGGAACTCAAAGCAGGGATGGGCTCGGTGCACTTTGGATTAAAGCCCTATGCTCTCTGTAACCAGTAATACCAATCACCGCTTGGATTTAGACTTTAAGGTCAAGTTACGGAGCCGAAGAGGTTAGTAGCAACTTATTCTAATTCTGAGCTTTGCGATCTTACCGGCTCGGTGACTTCCTGTCCTCCGACCGTGTCCCCCATAGCCTCGGCGACGGTGGAAGCCTCGGCGAAAGGGGATGCGTTAAAATCAGTCTAATTTGACCGGGCTGCTGATATAAACCGACCCGGAGCGAGATAAACGGATCCGAAACATCAAGTGTTTCAAGCCACCGGTGTCAGTCGCGCCGAGGCAGGGTCACGATGGCCGATCGATTTTTGGCCAAATGCGCGGGTGGAAGGTAGCCGCCAAACGCCATCGTTGGCATGACCAATCCCCGCTGACCAATCAACGTGCCCGGTTGGAGCACCGCATTGCAGCCCACCTCCGCTCCGTCGCCAAGGATTGCACCCAATTTGCGCAGCCCGGTGTCCACCACCCGATTGGGTAAACGCACCGCGATAGGCTGTTGATCCAACCGTAAATTTGACAGCACCACTCCCGCAGCCAAATGCGCTTTGTTGCCCAAGAGCGAATCCCCCACATAGCTGAAATGCGGCACCTGCACGCCGTCGAGCAGCAGGCAGTTTTTGAATTCGCAGCTATTGCCCAAAACGCCGTTGGCGCCGACGATCACGTTGCCTCGCACGTAAGCCCCCGGGCGGATTTCCGTGCCCGGGCCGATCCACGCCGGCCCAATCAAGGTCGCCATCGCAGGCAGTTTAACCGAGGGGTCGAGCCAGACTTCGCCTTCGATGGCGACACCGGCCGGAATCTCACGCTCGGCCGTATTGCCCTTTAACCCCGCGAGAGCCGCCTTGATCTGCGGCAGCCAGCTCCATACCTCGACGTTCAAATCGAAATACGGCGCAAATTGCTCCAACGAACTTGGCCAGGCGAAAAACTCAGCGGCTTTCATCGCCGCAGTGGATACGAAAAATTGCTCGGTGGAAACTCTGCAGTGGCCCACTCGGTTGCCCTGGCTAAGATGCCGCTGTTTTTACCCATGCCCGCCTCCCTCTCCAGCCTCGCCACCCTCCTACCCCCTCACCGCGTGGCGACAGATCAGGCGACACTCGCGGTGCACGACTCCGATGCCCAAACCGCCTATCGTTGCCGCGGTCTTGCCGTAGTCACACCCGCCACCACGGATGAAGCGATCACCGTCGTGCGTTGGTGCGCCGAGCACAAGGTGCCGTTTGTGGTGCGAGGCAGTGGCACTGGGCTGAGCGCTGGAGCCACTCCCGTCGAAAACGGCATCGTCATCGTCACCACTCGGCTGAATCGCATCAAGCTACTCGACCCCGGACGACACCTCGCCGTCGTCGAAGCGGGAGTCGTCAACCAGGCCATCACCGTCGCCGCGCTACCCCACGGTTTATTTTACGCGCCCGATCCATCGAGCCAGCCCATCTGCACCATCGGCGGCAACGTCGGCTTCAATGCCGGAGGGGCGCATTGCCTGAAACACGGCATGACTTCCAACCACGTGCTGGGGGTCAAAGCGGTGCTCGCCACGGGCGAGGTCGTCACTTGGGGGGGAACGAGTCGCGAGTCGATCGATCCGGACTGGACCGGTCTTTTCGTCGGCAACGAAGGGCTTTTCGGCCTGGCGCTGGAGGTGACTGTAAACCTCAAAACGTTGCCCGAAACCCGTCATACGGTATTGGCTGGTTTTGCCGACTCGGAGGCCGCCGGTCACGCCGTCTCGGCCATCATCGCCGCCGGGATCGTGCCGGTTGCGATGGAGTTGATGGACGCGCTCACCATCGAAGCAGTCAGACCCGTCGTGCCCATCGACTACCCGCCCAATTGCCATGCGATTCTCATCATCGAGCTCGATGGCCCGGCTGCCGTGATTGCTGCCGAACGAGCACGACTCGCTGCCACCTTGCAGGAAAACGCCACGACCGGCGTGCTCGTGGCGACCAATGAGAAGATTCGAGCCGACATCTGGCGCGTCCGCAAGAGTGCCTACAGCGCCTACGGCCGACTCGCCCCCAACAACTTCGTGCAGGACAGTGTCGTGCCACGTCAAAAACTCGGTGAAGCGCTACGCCGCATCGAGCAAATGGCGACGGCGGCCAACCTCATCTGCGCCAATGTGTGTCACGCCGGCGACGGCAACCTGCATCCCAATTTGCTCTACGACGGCAGCGAACCCGGGAAATTCGAGATCGTCGAACGCGTGGCGGGAGAGATTCTTGGACTTTGTGTCGAATTAGGCGGCTCGATCACAGGTGAACACGGCGTCGGAGCCGAAAAACGGGCCTTCCTGCCCAAGATGTTTGGCCCGCGCGAGATGGACCTTTTTCACCGCGTGCATCGCGCCTTCGATCCTCACCGGATCGCCAACCCAGGCAAAATGCTCGAACCCGTCACGGCGAATCCTTCCGCCCCCGAGAGTCCTTCGACTGTGTTGACCTCCTCCCCGCCGGTGACAGAACCGACCACGCTCGAAGCGTTGATCGAAACGGTAAAACAACTCCCTCGACTCCGACCGGTGGGCAATCGCACCAAGCCCCCTCTCTCCGCAACCGACGCCCCCTTGGTCTCCCTGCGGCATTTCGTCGGCATCACTGCCTACGACCCTGCCGAATTCGTGCTCACCGCCCGGGCCGGAACCTCCCTCCGCGAGATCGAAACCGCACTGGCCAAGCATCAACAGTGCTTGCCTTTCGATCCGTTGTTGGTCGACGCGGGAGCGACGTTGGGCGGAACCGTAGCGGCAGGACTCAATGGTCCGGCGCGGTTTAGCCGAGGCGGACTTCGCGATGCGGTCATCGGACTCAGTTTCGTCGACGGGAGGGGCCAACCATTCACCGTCGGGAGCCGAGTAGTGAAGAACGTCGCGGGGTTCGATCTCCCCAAATTTTTCGTCGGAAGTATGGGAAGATTCGGCATTTTAACCGAAATTACGATCAAGGTTTCTCCTCAACCTGAGGCTACTCGAACCCTTAAGATCGAGGTCCAAGATACGAACGCGTTGGTGAGCCTGCTGCAGCGCCTCGCTCACTCGTCCGCCGAACCTGAAGCCGTTGACGCGCGTCCACTGGACCACTGCGTGTATGTTCGTTTCGCCGCGCGCCATGAGGCCATCGAACGCCTGATCGCGCCGACCCTGAATCTCCCTGGCGCCGAGCTCATGGAACCAAGCAAAGCTGACCGTTTTTGGAGCGAGACCAAGAGTTTTGCTTGGGCTCACCCTGAGGGGAATTGGGTGAAAATACCGACCAATCTGGAGCAACTGCCGACGCTGATGGCGATCCTCGCCTCAGATACCGAGGCTCGATTTCACCTATCGGTCGCCGGCGATGTCGGTTACCTCTCACTGCCCAGTGGAAACACCGTCACCCGTGATGCCATTACCCGCGCTGGGTTTGCCTCTTTACTCTTTCACGGCGAAGGAGCCACTAGATCCTCCCCGGCCCCAGACTCAAGAATCAGCCAAGCGATTAAACTCGTTTTCGATCCGGGTCACAAATTCGACTAGTGCGGAACTCCCGTCAGCCGAATCCGCCCTGTCGAAGTCCGCGCAGGGTCATCAAATCTCCCCAATCTGCCACCGGGGGAATTTTTCGCGGTGCGGTTCTCGTGCGCCGACCGGTCATCCGCTGATATGACACGAGGTGGGTTTGCACAAAAGCCCGGCTGCCGAGCACTGCTCCGTCACTGAAGTAACGAATTCGGCAACGAAGAACCGTCGCCATAGGCAGCTTTCCCTTTGCGGCGACAACCTCTTTAAACGCTTCAACCGAGATGCTCGCCTTTTGCTCCGTCCCCCGCGCGCCTTTCCCAAACAAAACCTCACGATAGCGAGCCTGGGTTT
>CAXBOL010000222.1:0-7365 GCA_963977295.1 uncultured Opitutaceae bacterium | reverse complement strand
CGATGCAATCATTCGAATCGGTGATGACCACGGCATTGTGAATTTGATTGGCGACAAACGCCAGACGGCGCGATTCCTCGGTTGCCACCTCCAAATCAGCGGTCGCCCTTTGCACTTCAGCCAACGCCAAGGTCCGACTGCGCGTGAGTCGCAAGGTCAGCAGCACCAACCCGCCCGAAACCAATCCACCCACCGCCAAGGTGAACCACGCATAAACATGCGCCGGATCGTGGCGCAGTCCGGGTCGCGATCTCGCTTCCATGGTCCAAGGTTGGCCGATGACATCCAAATGCAACGTATGGGTGAAGCGCGCCTGCGCGGGATGATCCGGTTCAAGAGTCAAGGGGTTGGAACTCGACCACAACCACCGTCCGTCTTCGCTGGAGGTGCCCTCGTAAACATCGAATCCCACTTCGCTCCAAAACGCTTCTTCCACCGGCGAAACGAGCGCATCCACTTTCACGGCCGCGTAGACCCAACCTTGCAATGCAGCCACCCGATCTGCCTCCGTCGCAATCGACGCTCCGGCTCGGTAAGTCGGATAAAACAACAAGAATCCGGGCGTTTCGGTTTCCCCTACGATAAGATTGATGCGCCGCGACATCGTCACGCGGTTTTCTGCCATCGCCTCATCCGCAGCCGTTCGACGCGTCGTGCCATTGGCGATATCGATTCCGAGCGCACCCGCGTTGAGATCAAACGGCTCCAGAAACGCCACGAGATACAACGGATCATGCGTGCCAGCCCGGTCCGCCATGTAATCCGGTAGCCCACGGGACCGGATGCGGGCTTCAAAGGCATCAATTTCAGCACGCGGAACCCGTTCGATGAAACCGAGTCCAGATAACCCATCCCCCGCCGAAATCCCGGTGGCGGCGAGGTAGTTCACCCACATCTCCCGATCCATTTCCTCCACCTTTGAAGCCATAACCGACGCAGTGCGAAGAGCTTGAGTCGTATCAATCAAGCGAGCATTGAAACTTACTCCCATGTTGTTGGTAAGCTGTTCAAAACGCAGGCGATCCGACTCATGGGCCGATCGATGCACGGTGAAATACGATAGACCGGTGATCAGCGCCCCGAGAATACCCACAGCCACTGCGATCCAATTGACCCGTGTCGTCCACCGAGCGACTGGCACGGGGGAAACCATCACAGGATCTGGCGAATCAGAGGACATCGAGTCGGATCTATTTTTGCGATGATGCAGTCCTCAAACACCTGACGGTCCGCCTCAACGCGATGACATTCGAACGCCTTCGTGCCGCCTGATCCTGCCTTTTTGCCAAACCCATGCAATAGTCAGTCTCCCGCCTTAATCCCGGAGGCAACATCCGAAGCCAACCTATTTCTAATAATAACGCACACTGCGCCCGAAATAGTTGAGCAACCAGATCTCTTTCCACACCCGATAGCGCGCTTCGACCGTCATCTTGCCGTGCTCCTCACGTTGATGATGCGGCCACAAGAAACCCAACTCGGTGTTCACTTGCTCCAAGGATTGCTGCTGAGCGTTCAGATCTGCCAACGGTTCGATATCCCAGTCCAACAAGGGGTCGGTTTCCTGCTCCAAACGCGTCCGGTGCCGTTTAAGCAGAGCTGGGAGCGTGCGGCGCCAGGGAGACCGGTCCACGAGCCAGTTTTCGGGATAAAACCCGGCAAAGGGCAGGAAAAGGTTATCGGTGACGTAACGCAGTCCGCCTACAGTGAGCGATGAGAGACTCGCACACATGACAATGTTGCCGTTGGGCTGCGGCAAGAAAAGCACTTGAATCCGCAACCGATTGGAAACGTCCTGATAAACCGACATGCGCAGATAAATACTGGGAGCGATTTCAGCCTTCAAAGACTGCACGGCATGAAACCCTTCCTGTCGCAGCCAATCGCGGGTCTTCAGAAACTGACGATGCGTGGGCCACTCCTCGCCGCTGGCATTGATCGCAAACCGAGGGAAAAGCGGAATGGGGCTCAAGCTCAGCGCCTTGATCTCCAACCATCGGTAGGCGGTTTCCAACAAAAGATAGGCGAGCAAACACGTGAGGGCCCAGACCCAATACGGCCGCCCCGTCGCCGTCATATCCACGATGATCTTGGCCGCGCCAAACCCAAAGATCCACCAACGCAGCCAACGGTTGAAAATCGCTATCAACGGCGAAGCCCGACGCTGGTTGACCTGATACAACACCAGCGAAACGACCATGGTGGCGACGAGTGGGTAAGTGGGATCCATGAGGAGACAAAAAAGACCGGGCGCACGAAGCGTCCGGCCGATTGAGCCGCGCAAACGCAGAAAAGGCTACGCTTAGCTGAGACGCACGGGCATAATGACGCAGATGAAGCTTTCCAAGGTCTTGAAGACCCCGGGGCTGACTTCGTCTTTCACTTCAAAAAACACTTCGTCCTTCGGCAGCGCTTTGAGCGGATCGAGCAGGAATTGCGGGTTAAACGCGACCTGCAGATCGGGACCGCTGTAGCTGATCGCCATCGATTCGTGCGCTTCCCCGAAGTCGGGGCTTTGCGCAGTGATCTCGAGCAGGTTGGAGGTCAACTTGAGCTTGACCGAGTTCGATTTCTCACTGCAAACGAGGGCGGCGCGGTGGATACACTGTTGTAAGAGCTCACGCTCCAACTTGATCCGTTGATGCGTCTCCTTGGGAATAACCTGTTGGTAATTCGGATAATTGCCCTCGACCACCTTCGAGTAGAGGTAGATCGAATCGATCAGCCCACTGGAATCCTTGTCGGTTGAAATTTGGAACGCAGCCCGACGATCGTTGAACGAGACCTTCAACTTCTCGCCTTTGTCGAGCATCCGCTGGATCTCGCTAACCGTCTTAGCCGGCAGAATGATCGCGCCAGCGGCGTCTTCGGGCACTTCGAGTTCCTTCGAAGTCAACGCCAAGCGGCGTCCATCGGTAGCCACCAGCGACAACTTGCCATCGCGGAAATTGAAGTAAACACCGTTGAGAATGTAGCGCGTTTCGTCAGAGGATTGCGCGTAGGCGACACTCTTGAGCATCGCGGTGAGCTCGGCTTGTTCGAGCGTAAACGTGCGCTCTTCGCCGATGCCCATGATGCGGAAATTGGATCCGCCCGAAGTCAATTTGACTTGATGATTGGGGCTGGCGTCAAAGCTCACATCGATATTCGGCAATTCCCTCACGATGGTTGCGAGGCGCTTGACCGGTAAAGTGACGGCGCCGCCCTCTTTAACCTCGGCCTTGATTTTACAGCGAATGCCCAGGTCGAGATTGGTCGTCGTGAGCGTGATGTGATCCTTCTCCGCCTCGATCAGCACGTTGCTGAGGATGGGCATCGTGGCTTTGGAGCCGACAACGTTGAGAACCTGGGCGAGGCCGTTGCTGAAGTGGTCGCGGTTGATCTTGAGTTTCATGAGTGGGGAAGGGTGATCGCGATGGGCGACACGAAGAAGTTAACAAAGGCTAATCACTATGTGATTCAATAAGTAATTAAAGCAGTCTTATTAGAGGCCGGGAAAACTACAACAACCGGGTTAAAAATCGCTGATTTACGACTGGGAGCGGAGCGGACCGGGACATGTGAACAAGTCAGAATTGTTTCCGAACAAAGTGCCACTTCTTCACACCCGAAATCTTGTTGGGAAGCCATCCGCAAGTTGCTCACAGATTATCCTGAACTGGAGATTTTTTGCGGAACGACTTGGCAATCCCGTAGAAGATGTAGCCGAGCGTGAGGGCAAGCATGCCGACCTCCTTGAAAGCGACCACGGCGCCGGCCAAGACCAAAAACACGACGAAAAACGCCAGCGGAGTCTTCGTCTGCAGGTCAATTTGCTTACCACTGGGGTAGCGAATTTTGCTCACCATGAGCACGGCGATGAGTAGCAAGAGCGGGGGTAGCGCCAAAGCCCAGAACTGCAATTCTTTGTCGTGTTTCGCCAGATTGATCAAAAACAGGACCAGTGCGGCCACGGTCCCGGCCGCCGCGGGCACGGGCAATCCCACGAAGTCTTTGTTGGAGGGCTTCTCCGTGCGATTCAGCAGTGGATGGGTGATGACGTTGAATCGAGCCAACCGGATCGCGGCGCACAACAGGTAAATAAACCCGAAGAACCACCCCACTTTTTGAAAGACCGGATACCCCTGAGTGGGGGAAAGGATGAGAAAGAACATCATCAAAGCCGGGGCCAAACCAAACGAGACCATGTCGGCCAACGAATCAAATTCGGCGCCGAAAAGAGACTCACGGCCCCCCATACGTGCCAGCCGGCCATCCAACATATCAAACGCCATCGCGCCAAAGATCAGCCACACGGCCTCCACGAACAGTTCACTTGCCTCCACCGTTATCATGTCGGCTCCCCGCATCAAGTAGTGGGCCTGAATGCACTTGATGCAGGCCACAAAACCGCAGAATAAATTTCCGGCGGTCATCAAATTAGGCAGGAAATAGATCCGGCTCGCATTCTCGATCGAGAAGGGATCGTCGCTAACGGACGGCGACGCGGACTTCGACGATGACTCGGTGGGAGGGACGGAACTCATGAAATCAGAATGATGGTCAACGCTCGAACACTCTTAGTGTTTGGTCAGAGACTCGAGGTATTTCCAGAACTTGGAGTGTTGCTCGGTCAATTGGGCATCCGAGACTGGCAGCTTATTTCGCAGCAGAAAGTCTTCCAGCGAATGTTCGTGGAGAATGTAGAGCACATGAAGGGTGTCTTCGCCCCGGACCTCGAAGTAAAAACGCAGATCCCCGCTCCGGAGCCGGTAGAGTTCCTGCCCACCGCGGGACATTTTACCCAGGGGCTCACGAGGATGTTTTAAATCGGACGCGCCTAGATTGCTCAAAGGATCCAAGGCCGTGAGCTGGGTGAGTTTATCGAGCTTGTTGAGCTCGATCATGGGTTGGCGGTCGAAGGTAACTTGAAACATCGCAGAAAAAAAAGCGCACCAGATCACTGTAACCCAGCTGCTTCACTGCCGTCTTTGTCTTAGTAAATCACGAATCTCAACTCTCTAAAAAATTATGAAAACAAAACTCTTCACCTCCGCCGCTACGCTGGCGTTCCTAGGACTCGTCTCAACCGGTGCTTTGTCGGCCGCCGACAAACCAAATGGTGACCGTCCCAGCCGCGAAGAAATGATCAAACGCTTCGACACCAACGGCGACGGCAAACTCGACCAAACCGAACGCCAAGCCATGATGGCAGCCCGCCCCGGTCCCGGTGGTGAACGTGGCGACCGAGCTGGACCCGGAGGTCCTGGCGGCCCCGGTGATCGTGGCGATCGAATGAAAGAACTTGATACGGATGGAGACGGCAAAATCAGCGCCGCCGAACGCTCGGCCGGTGAAGCCAAAATGCGTGCCAATATCACCAGCAACCCACGGGCCATGAAGCGCATGGATACTGACGGAGATGGTGCGATCAGCGATGCCGAATGGGCCGCTGCCCGCGAACAGATGGGTCAACGTGGCCCCGGCGGCCCTGGAGGTCCCGGTGCGGGCAAGGGCAAAGGCAAAGGTAAGCCCGAATAATTTGCTAGGTTGGATTAGGTAATACTAGAAAAGGTAATGTGGGGCCGAGGGGTCGGTCGCCACGGGAAACGGCTCCTTCACGGGAGCCGTTTTTGTTGGGATTGGTGCGGATCGTTTCTTGTTTCCAGCGACCGACCAGCGCTTAAGGTATCCGCATGCCTGTTACTCTTTCGGCTATTCGTGCGGCCGCACGTCGCATCTCAGACGGCGTGGTCGTTACACCCTGTCCGGCTTCCATTCCGCTCTCGGAGCTCACCGGAGCCCGGGTTTATTGCAAATTGGACAACCTGCAACGCACCGGCTCGTTCAAAGAACGGGGGGCGCGCAACGCGTTGCTCCAGCTTCCTCCCGCGCAACGCCGGCGGGGAGTCATCGCAGCTTCGGCCGGAAATCATGCTCTGGGCCTCGCCTACCATGGCCAGTTGTTGAAAATCCCTGTCACGGTGGTGATGCCGGACTATGCACCGTTGATCAAAGTCACCACCTGTCGTCGGCTCGGCGCCCGCGTGGTGGTCAAAGGGGTTGATTTCGCAGCCGCGCGAGCTGAAGCCGATGCCTTGGTGGCCGCAGAAAAGCTCACCTACATCCACGGTTTCGACGACGATGCGATCATTGCGGGGCAAGGCACGATGGCATTGGAAATTCTCCGCCAAGTGCCCGACGTCGAAGCCATCGTGGCCCCGATTGGGGGTGCCGGGCTGATCGCCGGCCTCGCGGTCGCGGTGAAAGCGCTACGTCCCAAAGTCAAAATCATCGGGGTTGAATCCCGGGCGACGGCGAGTTTCTCGGCTGCGTTGAAAAACAACGGCCCGATCACGATTCCCCGGCGCTCCACTTTGGCTGACGGTTTGGCGGTTTTGCGGGTCGGGGCCAATGCCTTTGCGCTCGCCCGTCGACATGTCGACGAAGTGGTCACGGTGAGCGAAGATTGGATTGCCCTGGCGATTCTGCGTTACGCTGAATTGGAAAAAACCGTGGTCGAAGGCGCGGCCGCCGCGCCGTTGGGTGCGATGTTGGCGGGGAAATTGCCACAGCTGAAAAACAAGCGGGTCGTGCTCGCCGTATGTGGCGGCAATATCGATCCGGCCATTCTGAGTCGCGTAATCGAAAAAGGCCTGGTGACCGACGGTCGACTATGCCGTTTCAAAGTCCGCATCAGTGATCGACCGGGCGGATTGGCGGTGTTGAGTCGAGTAATCGCCGATGCCGGAGCCAGTATCCGCGATATCGCGCATGACCGCGCGTTTAGCGGTCCCGATATGAGTGCGGTTTTGGCGGTCTGCACGGTCGAAACCCGCGACCACGCGCACATCCGAGCGCTTCACCGCAGTCTCAAAAAAGCCGGCTTTCCGGTGGTGAAACGCTGAGTCGGCAGAGTGATTGGACTCGAAAATGTAGGAGGGGATTTACTCCCCGACCGGCACGTTGGGAATCAGGTCCTACCATCATTTCGATCAACTCAGAGTTTCTTTAACGCAAAGACACCAAGCCGATAAGGACGCCAAGTTTTTCAGACAAGTGACTGAGTGCCGAGCTTCGCGTCTTTGTGGCTCTGCGTTGGAATCTGGATCAAATCAGTGCTTGGTATCAGTTGGGTTAAATTTGCCGCTTAGCCGTAACGATGCAGTAGGAAAGTTAACGGAGGAGAAGGTAGGAGCGTGCTCGCACGCGATGAACGCGGCAGAGAAGCAGAATGGACTGACTTGTTTTTAACCGCGAATGAACACGAAAGGCTCCGTCTACCGACTACGCACCGAAACAGTTTTCATTGGGTTGAGCAGGAAAGATTCGGAAGGGAAACCACGAAATGGCTCTAGGGTGTGTCTTGGAAATAAAAGGCTCCAG
>CAXBOL010000221.1:0-7398 GCA_963977295.1 uncultured Opitutaceae bacterium | reverse complement strand
CTTTTCACAGTGACCCGGGCGGTCGCGAGGTCGGGTGATTTTGCGGTGACGACAATGTCGCCGGTCTGACCCGCCAGTCCGCGCACGATGACCAAGGCGAGTCCGTTGAACGCCTTGCGTTTATGCGAGGGAAACGGGGTAAAATCGGTGGGATCGCCGTTGTCGGTGGCGACGATTTCGCCCGGGCCTTCGACGCTGAACTGGATGGGGTTCATGGCGCGGGGAATGGTGAGACCGTTTGAGTCGGCGACACGAACGGTGACGAAGGCGAGATCCTGTCCATTAGCCTGAATCGTGGCGCGATCGACCGATGCGGCTAGAGTGTGAGCTGGGCCGGTTGTGTTGACGGTGGATTCCGCCCATACCTTTCCGGCTTGGTAGGCGACGGCTTTCAGTTCGCCGGGCGCGTAACGCACGTCGTCCCACCGCAGGCGGTATTCGAATGCACCTTTGGTTTTGCGGCCGAGGGAACGACCGTTGAGAAACAATTCCACCTCGTCGCCCGAGGTCATCACGTGAACGGGCGTGACTTCGCCGATTCGTTCCGGCCAGTTCCAGTGCGGCAGAATGTGCACCATGGGATGATCGGGGCGCCACGCCGCTTGATAGAGGTAGTAACGATCCTTGGGGAATCCGGCCAAATCGATGACCCCGAAGTAAGAACTGCGGGCCGAGTAGTAGGGGGTGGGTTCGCCGAGATAGTCCCAGCCACTCCAGACAAATCCGCCGGCGACATACGGGTGTTGCGCGAGGGAACCGAGGACTTTGTCGGCGGAGGAACCGAATGGCGCGGTGTAGAGATCATAGGCGCTAACATAGGCCGAAACAGGATCGCCGCCGTCCCCATCGGCTACCGGTGCGCTGTTCCGATCTGAGACCGGAAAAAGATAGGTGCCGCGGGTGCTGAGGGCAGCGGCGTTTTCACTGCTGATGATCATCTTGTCCGGGAACGCCTCGTGAAAGGCAGGGTAGAGGGGCGTGGTGCGAATCCCCTGCAAGTGAGCATAGGCGGGGCCGTTGCGAATCCCTTCGCCCTGATAATTCAGCGTGATCGTGTCCATCACAGCAGGAAGCGGCATGTCGGGTTTGGCGTAGTTCATCGACGCGGCGGTGGGGCGGGTGGGATCCTCTTCCTGGGTGATCCGATGGAGGCGACGTGCGACCATGGCACCCGCCTGACCAGTGTATTGTTCGCCCACTTCATTGCCCGTGCTCCACATGATGACGGAAGGGTGATTGCGATCGCGTCGGACGAGGGCGCGCATGTCAGGTTCTGACCACTCCGGAAAAATCAAATGGTGGTCCAGTGGGGTTTTTTTACGGGCCCACACGTCAAAACTCTCGTTGATCACGAGGAATCCCATGCGGTCGGTCAGCTCGAGCAATTCGGGGGCCGGAGGATTGTGGGCCATGCGGATAGCGTTGCAGCCCATGGCTTGCAGGATTTCGAGTTGGCGTTCGGCGGCGCGGACATTGAAGGCGGCACCGAGGGCGCCGAGGTCGTGGTGTTGATTCACGCCCTGCAGGTAGACGTGCTGTCCATTGACGAACACGCCCTCGACGGGATCGAAGCGGAGATCACGAATGCCAAAACGGGATTCGTAGGTGTCAATGAGTTGCCCGTTTTGTTGCAGAGTCGTGACGGCAACGTAGCGGTTCGGCGTTTGCGCGGGATGTGGTCCCCAGAGCCGAGGATTATCAATCGTGATCGCAGTCTTCAATCGAGCCTGGTCTTGAGCGCGGAGGGTGACTTTGAGCGGATCGAATTCGGCGACGACCGGCCCGCTGGGTTGATCCGAAGCATCGAGAACGTGGACTCGTGTGACGACGTCGATGGATTGGTCGGTGTCGGCCGAGTTATCGAGGGTGAGTTCCAAATCGACGGTGGCGCGTTGGGCCGAGACATCGCGGGTCGTAATGAACGTGCCCCAGTGGGCGACGTGCACGGGGCTTGTTTTGGTCAGCCAGACATGACGATAGAGCCCGCCGCCCGTATACCAGCGAGACGAGTGGTTGGGGTTGTCGACGCGGATCGCAAGTTGGTTGGACTGGCCCGTTTTGAGGTAAGGCGTGAGGTCGAGGCGGAAAGAGGTGTAGCCATACGGCCAGCCGCCGACGAGTTGACCATTGCACCAGACCATGGCGTAGGACATGGCCCCGTCGATATCGAGAAACAGGCGACGTCCGGCATCGCTGGCGGGGATGTCGAGGGTGCGGCGATACCATGCTACGCCGTGATTGGGCAGACGACCCATTCCCCCACCGACTTCGGGTTCGTCGCCGGTGAAAAAGGGACCTTCGATGGCCCAATCATGGGGCAAGGTGACCTGTTCCCAGTCGCTGTCGTCGAAGTTGGCTTGGACGAAGGGGAAATCGGCGCCGGGGTTCCCGTCGGGGCGGGCGTGGCGTTCGGCCGGATCTTTGATGAAGGCGTTGGCCGAGGGCAGTATCCACGCTTTGAGCACAGGGCGATTGGCGGCGAGTTTTTCGGCTTCAGTGGGTTCGGCGTCGGCGGGCCGGGCATACTCCATCTTGGTGACCTCGGGACGGATGTCGTAGATCAGATCATCGGCGTCGTCGGCAGAGGCATACTTGAAGAAGGTCCAGCCGTTATTGAGCGAGATGCGTTCGCGAAGGGCAGGCGAGGCGGTTGCACAACTCAGTAGTGCCGAAAAACACCACAACCAGCAGACGGATAACAGTTTGAGGGGAGATAGACGCATAAAGGGGGCTAGAAGATCAGTTCGAACAAGTTTCGATCCAACCGATTAATTAGTCATCCTATCGACTGCGAAAGCGAGGGCGGATGGCTAAACCCCGGGAGCGGGCTGGGACCACGCGATCAATTAGCTGGCCGGGTAGAGGTGGGTTCGCTTGCGAGTGCCGCGTCGGGGAGGTGCAAGGATGCCGCGGCTAGGACCGTTATCGGTCGGGAACGCCTTGGCGGGAGTGGAGAGGCGATCCCCTGCCATGAAACCGAACCGAACCTCCTGGGCGCCCTCCACTGAACAGTGCTTGAGATGGAATTCAAAGAATTCCGGAATGACTCCTTTTGGGCTGCGCCCCCGGACCGAAAAGTCGAAAGACGAAGGTCGGAAGCGCGCGCCTGAGGAACGAGAGGGGGGGCGCGTGCGAGCTCGGTTCCTCCATGTTCCCGCACCTTTCGTGTCTCTTCGTGTGTTTGGTCGTTAACTCTGTTTTGGGATTACAGTCCCACCCTCCAATGCGTTCATCGCGTGCAAGCAGCGCTCCTAACATGGGAAAGCTCAATTCGGTGGGACAGACGCGGACGGCCCGACGGTCCGTCCCAGCCCTGGAAGACCGATTTCCATCCGGTGAGCTGGGCCGCTTCGGCGTCGTTACCTTGGGGCGGTCGCCTCTTGTGCCACGGTTATGTCATTCGCGACTTCGCTGCGGATGAGGGCCCAGTGGAAGAGGTTGTCGTCGTTGCGCTCGAATGAGTTGTGATTGTAGTGGGTGAGGCGCATGTCCCGGTAGAGAGGACGGGTGATGGCGATAACTCCGTCCCAGTAACTGAGGGCCGTTTTCAAGTGAGCGACCGCGGCCTGCTGATGCGCATCACCTCCTTGGGTTCGGTAGGTCTGCAGCTCGATTGCGCCGCGCAGTTTGGCGGCGAGATGCAGACCGAGGTTCGCCCAGGTTTTGATGTCGGCGATCTCGTAGAGCAGACTGGTGTTGCCGGCGGGATCAATGGAGTTGACGAGGCGAAGCGCTTCGCGGTTGTCCTGCTCGAGCAGGGCGATGAGTTGCGGCGGTGTGACGCGATCGGAGGCGAAACTTTTGCCGGCAATGGTCGCCGTCACGTAGTTGGCGACGGATACGTATTCGGCAGCCATGGTGGCTTGATTGATGAGGGCGTCGACGCCGATGTATTTGGTGGTGTCGCCCTGCAACGCCAAGAAGCCTTCGCTGTAGAGGGTGAAGTCCCAGCGTGAGTCGAAGAGGGAGGCGAGGCGCAGTTGCGTGGACGAGGCCAGTGACATCGCTTCGAGGAGGTGGGCGGCAGAGGGACCGTAGCGGCGGGTATACTCGGCTTGAAACACGGAGTCAGGTGTGGCAGGGTCGTAGAGGAGACGTCCCCAGAGTTTGTAGAACAACCACTGACGCTCGAAGGCCCACTGCCAATCGACGGGCTCCTTGCTGGCGGTGAAATAGTCGAGCGCCGGGATGTAGCATTCCGAACCCGTGAAGTAGCCGCCCACGTAGTCTTGGCTGCCGTTGCGGGCGATGTGTTGGCGGATGAAATCGGGCACGCCCCAGCGCAGGGCAAAGAAGTCCTCGTTCCGGGCTTGCCAGGTGATGCGATAGTTTTGGGGCACGGGTTTGAAATACGTGTCGCCTAGTTTGCCCCCGTGCACTTTTTCGAGGTTCGGGGTGGAGTGGGCGTGGGACCAATTGAATTTCATTTCGACCCAAATGGGACCCTCAAACGTGTCGCCGAGGTCCTCCATGGCCTGGCGGGTGATCACCTCGGCGGTGCTGCTGGTGCTGCCACCGGAATCGAGGTTGGCAGAGAAAGGAGCGCGATGAATCAATTTCACGGGACGATTGGCCGCCAAGGCTCCGGCAATGATCACGTCGTCCATCCAATCCTGACGCTGCTGCGGGGTCATGCCGCCCATGCCTTCGCCGTGGGAGAGGCCGATACCATCGAGATCGGGATACTCCTCCAGCGCCTGCGTCACACTCTCACGCAGGTAGCGGCGCACGATTTCTGAGGTGTCGCCCGGCCCGTAGTAGTGGGGGTAAAAGTTGTGCTGGGCCACGCCGTGAGCGTCGGCGAACTGCTTACTTACGAAGATGCTCCAGCTGACGATGTAGGTGTCCAAGCCCCGTTCTTTCGCCATCCGGAAAATCTCCCGGTAGAGATGCTGCCATTCGGCAAATTCTTCGTCGTTCCATGGACTTGCTTCGGGGAAGTTCTTCGACCGAATCATGTAGGAGTAAGGGTGGAGGTTCCATAGGCTGATCGCGTTGAAGCGGTTTGCGACCATCATGTCCAAGAACGCCGCCCAATACTGCAGGTCCTTGACGGTCGCGACGTGCTGATCGAGCGCTGAGCTGGGGCGGTAGGTGTCCCACGGCAGATTGAATTTGATGCCGCGAAATTGTTGGTGAGGCGCTTCTTCGCGCGCCGTGATGGCCGTAAGCGGCGTGCCGTTGGCCAGGTCCTCTGCTAGGGCGAGGGCGCCATAAATCAGTCCGCGATCATCGCCGCCGTAGACGGTGATGACTTTGCCCTCGGGGATGATGGCAAACGCCTCCGGTCCGAGCCGACTGGGATTCAGAGCCAAACTGATCATGAAGTCATATCCCTGACGTTGGGGGAGCACTTGATGGCCCTGAACCTGCACCGCTTTGCTCACCTTACGGGCAGCATAGGCGGCCTGAGGCACCGTGGCATCATGCAAGACGTAGATCGTCGCGGCGGGAACGGTTTCGACAAAAAATACGACCGCGACAATCAGAACAAATGATAGAGATTTCATGGGCGATGGGGGGAGGGATTCACAATTCCGGGAGTAGACCTATACCTCACGGCGTTCGGATTCACCCACAATCCGGTCCTGATGGCAAATTTCGGCTCGGCGCACGGTTAGGAGAGATGGAGTGACATTGATTGGCCACGCAGTTCGAGCTTTCTCGGGGAAGAGGCAGGCCCAAGTCGGTGACTAGGCCCCAAACTATTCCCCACCCAGTCACAATCCCCCCCGCGCGATCGGTTTTGCTAAAATTCTCGGGGAACGCGAATTTTGTCAAAAGTCAACGTGTGACGTCTTTGATTTGGATCAAACCGGGGAGGGATGTCGGGCTAGGGTTTCGGGCGGAGCGGCGGAGTTACGCGTGGGTGCTGGAAGATAAGTCCGCAGAGGAGGCCACCGATATGGGCGAGCGGCGCCACTCTCACGGAACCGGGAAGATCGACCAGCAGAGAATCGTTGCCCATCAGTTCGAATCCGATTTTAGCCGCCACCAGTCCGAGCACCGTCAGCCAAAACCAAGCGGGCTCAGCTGGCCTTCGGCGCAATTGCAGACCGGCCAGCAGCACCAAGGCTCCGGTGGCGACGCCTGAGATCCCGGCGTATCGTTCAAGCGCAGGTTCCACGACGAGTAGGGCTGTCGAGATGGCGAGCGGGCAGATGACATAAAACCAGCGGATGCGTTTTGGTCGGATACGTTCCAACCAACACCCAACGGGCACAAAAATGACCATATCCCACCAAAAGTGATTCGCGCTAAAATGGACGATATGTCCCGTCCAACATCTCCAAACCTCTCCGGTGATGATCAAAGATCGATCATAGATGAATGCGCTGCTTAAAACGGGAAACCACAACGCCGCACTCGCCGCGAGCGAGATCGTGCAGGTTACCCACGGGAATGCTGTGGAGTTCGATGATGTCGGCGACTCCATCCTGGTTGAGGTCCGAAAGGATTGGCGGTTATTACCTGCCGCCTTTACCTGGCTGCCGTCTTACGCGCATAGAAGTCGCCCGAGTGATATAGACTGCCATCGGACTGCACCTCCACCACGCCAAGTCGGCGGGTGATCAGTTGGATCTTTTGGCCCTGTTTACCCAAGGTGTAGGTATCGTGAGATTCGCGGACTATCGCTTCGGGGGCGCCGGATCCAATCAATTGGAATGTGATGTTCTGGTCGGGATGAATCACGATGGCACGTTGACCTGCGCCACTTCCGGTGGCGTAGGATCCCGGTAGTTGGGTGGCGTATTGCGAGAGCACACCAGGATCCGTAACGACGTTAGTCTGGGTGGGAGGCGGCCACACGGGATCTGGCTGAAAGTGCGAATAAATGGCCCGGCCACTAAGCCCGAGGCCAACCACAAGTAGGCTTGTTCCCCAAATCGTGCGCCACTTCGCGCCCGCCGGAGGGGGGATGATGTCGGTCTCGTTGGGGCCGGAATCCTCAAGTTCCGATCCGGTGAAAACCTTCATGAGGCCGGGGATATCCAACTCGACCGGCGATTGAGTCACTTCATGAGGGTTGTAGAGATACAATTTCCCCGTGCTCAGACGCACGGAAAACTCTCCTTGGGGACTACTCACGGTGACTCTCGGCTCGTGGGTTTGATTATCTCCTTCGTCGAGGCCGAGGAAATTTTTGAGCAATCGGGCTAGTTCCTCCGGGGGCAGCGGTCCCCGTTTCTCCGTGCCAATGTTTTTATCCGCGGCAGTCAGGTCGGCGGATAGATTGACGGTCGAGATATCGAGCGTGGGGACTGGTCGGGCCATTAGGACTTCCTTTCTTTGCGGCGCAGAAAGCGCGCCATGGCGAGGAGTAGTAGCGATCCGGAAAACCAGCCGTCAAACGCGCCGCTTCCGTCCGCGGGAGCTGGTGCCGGTGGTGCTGCCGCG
>CAXBOL010000220.1:0-7402 GCA_963977295.1 uncultured Opitutaceae bacterium | reverse complement strand
AACCCCGCCCATGCCGCCAGCCACCCCGCGAAATTGGCCGGCTCCGGCACCGCCGCCGCAGTGATGGCGGCAGTCGATAGGGCGGTGAAATCATCGACACTGGCCCCCGAACCGAACCCACCACTCAGGGCACTGCTCCCCGCCCTGCTTTCAGCGAAGATACGAGCTCCAAACGTATCCCCGGAGGTCAGGCCCCACGCCGAAATATCAAACACCCCAAACGGCTCGAAGTTCAATCCACCGGTGAGCGATCCGTTCAAGTCATAGCCCGTAATCAACCACTGATTCGAGGCGTCGTAACTGATGCCGAGCGTCGCCGTGCTGGCCGACGCCGTTCGCGCGGAACCGATCGCCGATTCACTGCCCGCAATCGCCCCTTTCGATTCAAGCAAGGGAAACCCACTCATTAGCTGCGTAAAATTCCAGGTCATGGACACGTAGGCGTATTCGTTGTGGGTATCGGCGGGATTGAAGGCGAACAGCGCCCACTCAACGGTGTGCGTTAGTGACCCCGGCGTGAAGTTGAGATTGAAGTCGGCGTAAACGGTCCAATCGGCATTCACCGCGCCCGCATTCAGGGCCCAATCCCGATACACCCGCCCTGATTCACCGATCGCCAGCGGGCCTCCGGTCAACTGCAGGGCGTCCCCACTCACGGTCAGGCCTGGAGAGCCCGTCCCCTCGACCACATCGGCAGTCCAGTTGCCGACTACCACTGAACTGAAATCGTCCGTCCCACCGAAATTGCTCTGCGCCCGCAGGACGCAAACACAGCACGTAAGACCGACAAGGGTGACACGCAGGGACTGCTTCATGGTCAATTGCTCCTTGATTTGAGGGTTAAGGCCCGGGTCACAACGTTCCGGGCAACGCGCAGCATGCAAACCACTCCGACGACGCGCAACGCCCGTCCCGTGCCGCCCCATCCCACCCGCAAGTTAGTAAATTTATCCATAGACCCAATCAGCACTTTCTGGCGCAACTTTTGCGCGAATAGACACTGGCACGGTGAGCCCGGGATACGCGGTGCCATGAGGGGGTTCGGGGGGGCGGCAGGGGCGGCTGGAGTTACTCCACCGCGGTCACGGGTTCGGCGGCCCCGGCGGGCGATCCGATGGGGTCAGGCATCAGCGGTTACAGAGGTGAGCCATCCCTCTGAAATTGTTTTAACCACGGATAGACACAGATCCACACGGATTCGCGGGGATCCTGTGATTCACTCCGCCGAGGACTGATCAGAGGGTTTCACCGGGAACAGATCGCTGACTCACTACGCCATATATTTTCAAATACACTCCCCCTTTCGGGTGGTTCGTGTGTTTCGTGGTTTATCCCGGATCGCAGCCGTATCGCAGGGAGTGAGGTGACCCACCCGAAGCTTCACCCTCGAGGGCAATCCAAGGGCGCAGACTCTTAGCCCAGCGAAACCCAATCCGTTCCGGGTTTGCGCGGCTCGACTCTTTGCGACCTTCGCGTCCTTCGCGGTTTAATCCCCACAAGCCCGCGCGGGCTTCGGCAAGTGAAACCCCTACCCTATCCGCCGCTTCTCTATTCCTTGTTCACAATCCCCCTGAGCACTTTCGTGTATTTAGGGTGATTTCGTGGGCAATCACTGAAACCAGCATCCTCTCATCCGCGCGGCTTCGCGTCCTTCGCAGTTTAATCCCCCCTCAGCCCGCGCGGGCTTCGACGAGCGGAGCCCCTACCTCCTCAATCGTTTCAGCTGCTCCGCTATCGCTCTAAACACCTCCATTTCCCAACTTCACAACTCATTCCTCAGACCTCAGCCTTCTGCCTTCTGTGATTAACTAGAGCTTTTTTGTCATGCCCTTCCGTTTCCTACGTTCCCTCGTTCTCGTCGGCACCACCCTCTGCCCGATCTTTGCCCATCCAAATCACGGCGACTCCGACACTGCCGCGGCGGCCGGTCCGGCTGTCGACTTGGTCACCGGTCAGGAAATCATTGGCCACAACGGACTGCGTTACCGCGTGAACCGCGAGTGGAGCCAAGCCGATCCCGCCGTCGCTCCGGTGACCAACGCCCATGCCATGATCGAGGACCGCGAGGGTCAGATCTATCTCGTCACCGACGACATGGCCAACGCCTTCATCGTCTACGAAAAAGACGGCACGTTCGTGCGCGCGTTTGGCCAGGGCCTCAAGGGCGGACACGGCATCGATCTCATCACTCTCAATGGCGAGGAATTCCTCATCCACGTCGATTCCGGGTGGCACCAAACTAAACCCAGCGCATGGGAGTGGGAGCGGGTAAACGGCGGCGTCACGCTCCTCCACAAAGACGGCACCATCCTGCGCCGCCTCCCATCCCCGCACGACCTCGGCATCTTCTCCACCGAGGAGCGTTACCAACCCTGCGACGTCGCCGTCACCCCCGACAACGACATCCTGGTCGTCGACGGCTACGCCACCGACCGCGTGCTGCACTTCAAGCCCGACGGCACCCTCGTGCGAGTATGGGGTGGCCACCATCCCGGTGACCCCGGACACCTTCAGAACGCCCACGGCATCTCCATCGACACCAGCAATCCCACCCAGCCGAAGGTGTGGGTGAGCTCGCGGGAGGAGAACAAGTTGAAGGCATTCACGCTCGAAGGCGAATGGCTGGAAACCATCGACCTGCCCGGGGCCTACGCCGGCCAAGCGGTCATCGCAGGCGGCAAACTCTACACCGGCGTGTGTTGGTCCAAAGAGAACGGTGTGGGCGAACGCCTACCCGAGTCCGGTTTCGTCATCATCCTCGATCGATACACCCATCACGCGGTCTCCGCTCCCGGCGGCACAAAACCGACCTACCGCGACGGCGTATTGCAACCCATGCACCAGGCCCACCCCATCTTTAAACACGTCCACGACCTCTACGTCGACGCCCGCGGCGACATCTACGTCGGCGAATGGAACTCCGGCAACCGCTACCCCTTTAAATTGGAGCTGATCCGGGAGTGAAGTGGACCAACTGAGTGGTTGAGTAACAAACCGCCGCCGGGTTGAACAGCAGGACGCGCCGTTTTTGTTTTACAGGGGCGTCAACAGAGAGAACGGAGGGCTCCTCATATATTTTCATATGATGCCACTCCTTCCGTGTGGTTCACGGGTAATCCCCGATCGAAGTAGTGCCGCAGCAATCAGGTGACCCAAAACATAAATTAACCACCGAGGCCAACCCGAGGACACCGAGTCCTCAAAATACGAAGCCAACACGTTGCGGGGTCTCTCGGTTCGATCCTTTGCGGTCTTCGCGACCTTCGCGGTTCAATCCTCGGGCTCTCCCTCCGACATCCTCAACCTCTGTTCCCTCCGTTTCCTTATGTAATCCCAACGTCTTGAATGTGCTGGGTTTTGGGTTGGTAATAAGCAAGGGACGGACCGCTGGGCCGTCCGCGTATCCCCCGGCGGCGGGCCCAGCGGTCCCGCCCTACCTCAGAACAATACAGCTTCAGATTGAGACCCTCTCGGTTAACACCGCTGCTCCTGTAATCCCGACGTCGCTGAATATCTCCCCGATCACTTTCAATCCTACCCTCGAAACTTTCTTCTTTCTCGTTATCTTTCTTTTTCTCCTCAGCCTCCCGCCATCGACCCGTCTCTTCACTCCTCGTCGCACCAGCCGCTATGTCCATGAAATTTAAAGCCCAGATCAACGGCAAGGAGGTCAGGAATCCGTTTCTGAAACTGGGCCTCGCCGCGATCGGACTGACCATCGGACTTTCGCTCATGTTTTTACTAGCGCTCCCCCTGATCGGAGCCGCCGTGCTCATCGGTGCCGGCACGCTCATCGCGCTGCCCCTCATTTCCCGTTTCGGCAAGATTTCCAAAATTGATCGCGCTCCAAAAAACGTTACCCCTGATCTGTCGACGCCCGACAAACCGCGCCTCATTAAGCCCGTCGATCCCGTCAAACCACCCGATTCTTGAGCCCCACTTTCTTACCCAATAATCACTCTTTACCCTCCTCACGCTATCCCATGAAAACCAGCCCCCTCAATCTCCGCCCACTCCTCCTCTTGGCCACCACCGCCGCCGCGTCACTCTTGTTCTCGGCCTGTCAGCCCAAAGACGCCCCCGCACCTGAATTCGTTGACCTCTTCGACGGCAAGACCCTCAACGGCTGGACCGTTAATGGCGGCGGCAACTTCTACGTCGCCGATGGCATGATCGTCGGCGAATCCATGCCCGCCCTGCCCAACAGTTTCCTCCACACCGATCGGCCCTACGACAACTTTGAACTCGAGTTGGAAATCAAGATCGACCCGCTGCTCAACTCCGGTATCCAGCTTCGCAGCGGCACCTACGCCACGGAAACCAAAACCATGCGGTGGGGCGGCGTGCTCAACCCCGACGGCACCAAGGCCGACGTTCGCGAGCGCGTCTGGGAAGCTGGACGCTACTGGGGCTATCAGGTTGAAATTGATCCCACCGACCGGGGCTGGAGCGGCGCCCTCTATGAAGAGGGCGGTCGGGGGTTTCTGCACACGCCGGGCGAAACTGCCGTCGTCCGTGAGGCCTTCAAACCCGCCGACTGGAATCATGTCCGCGTCGTCGCCAACGGCGACCATCTTCAGACTTGGATCAACGGCGTGCCCATCGCCGATGTGCGCGACAGCCTGACCCCCACCGGCACCATCGCGCTACAACTTCACGGCATCGGCAAAAGCGTCGAAAAGATCGGACAAAAGGTCCGCATGCGCAACGTGCGCTTGAAATCGCTCTGAGTGTCGCCGCCGGTTTGCGCTCTCCCCGATCATGCGTCGAGTTTTACTCTCCCTCGCCTGCCTGCTCGCGTTCATCCTCTGCGCCCGGGCGGAGCAGCAACGCAACGTCATCCTCATCCTGATCGACGACCAGCGTTTCGATGCGCTGGGCTACATGGGGCACCCGTTTCTCGAAACGCCCAACCTCGATCGCATGGCCGCCCACGGGGTGCATTTCGAAAACGCGTTTGTCACGACCTCCCTCTGCTCACCCAGTCGGGCCTCGATTCTCACCGGACTCTTCGCCCACAACCACCGCGTGGTCGACAATTACCATCCCGTCGACGATCACCTCACGTTCTTCCCGGAACTCTTGCAGCAGGCGGGCTACGAAACCGCCTTCGTGGGCAAGTGGCACATGGGCGACACCGAGGATCCTCAGCGCGGATTCGATCATTGGGTGAGCTTCAAGGGGCAAGGTATCTATTGGCCGCACGAAACCGGCCTCAAGATCAAAGGTCGCTACGTGCCGCAGGCATATCAGAGCGGCATCAATATCAATGGTCAACAGGTCGACCAGAAGGGCTACATCACCGATGAACTCACCGACTACGCCCTCGATTGGTTGACCCATCGCGCGAGCAAGGACGAGAAGCCCTACTTCCTCTACTTGTCCCACAAGGCCGTGCACGCCGACTTCCTGCCACCGAACCGTTACGCCTACCGCTACGAGAACGAACCGGTGCCGCGGCCCAAATCGTGGGCCGACGATCCGTCCGCCTTCACCGACGTGCCCATGTGGGTGCAGAATCAGCGCAACAGTCGCCATGGCGTCGAGTTTGCCTACTACACCGAGCTCGATCTCGCCAACTACTACCGCCGCTACTGTGAAGCGCTCCTCGCCGTCGACGACAGCGTCGGACGCGTGCTCCAGCACTTGCAGGACAACGGTGAACTCGAAGACACCGTTATCCTCTTCATGGGCGACAACGGCTTCCTGTTCGGCGAGCACGGTCTCATCGACAAACGCACGGCCTACGAGGAATCCGTGCGCGTGCCCATGATCATGCACTGCCCGTCGCTGTTCCCCGCCGGCACCCGCGTGCCTGAAATCGTGGCCAACATCGACGTCGCCCCCACCCTGCTTGCCGCCGCCGGCATCGCGCCGCCCGCGCACATGGATGGGCGCAGCTTCCTCCCGCTGGCCCAAGGTCGGCCCATCGCCGACTGGCGCGAGTATTTGCTCTACGAATACTACTGGGAGCGCAACTACCCGCAGACCCCCACCACTCACGCCCTCATCGGCCGCGACTGGAAATACATTCGTTACCACGGCATCTGGGACACCGACGAACTTTTCAACCTGCGCGACGATCCCCGGGAAACCACCAACCTTTGGCATCACCCCGATCACCAGGAGCGCGTCGCCGAGTTAAACGCCAAACTCTTTGCCGAGTTGAAGGCGACGACCGGAATGGACCTCCCACTGCTCCCCGATCGCGGCACGAAGTTTTACCACCGCAAGGACACCGGCTCGCGCGGCGCCGAGTTCCCGGATTGGTTTTACCGCGAGGCCGGCACCTCCGGACTGTAAGTTATGAGCGTAGATCAAACCGACACGATCGACATGATCAACCAGTCCCGCACCACGGGGGCGTTGCATCTGGTCATCTCCGACCACCTCCCGTGGGACGACATCGGCGCCCACGTCGCCATCCTCCAACGCAAGATCGAGCGCTACCTACTGTTCATCAAAACGGGCGAAATCCTAAAGCTGCATCCCCGCGCATCGAGTCACCCCAAGATCATCCAGGTGTTTTTTCTCGTGCCCCCACCCAAGGGGGCCGCGGAATATTTTCTGAAGGAAATGGACCGACTCGTCACCCTCGCCGGCATCGGCTTTGATTACGACGTGTTCGACGGTCCGATTTGACAACTACCCCCGGCTCATTCGCCCGAAAACATACGTAACGATGCAGACAGTTTTGACCACGAAACACACAAAATACACGAAAGCAGGTAGTTAATCCAGGCGACTTGGCGGCGGAATCAAGCACCGATTGGTGAAGGCTAATGTCACCAAGCAAACCAATAAAAGTCATGCAGTTTTCGTGTTATTCGTGTGTTTCGTGGTTTTCCTATTGAATGGATCCGGCTAAGCGTAAGCCTCCTCGGGCTTCAGCACATGTTCGTAAGGCGCTGCGGGCGGCGCGTCGACAAACCGCGGCGAAGGTTCCCCAATTTCCGTCATCCGTCGCACGAGCCGTTCACGCATCACTCGCACCACTTCCACGTGGGAAGTGTAGCCGATGAGATTGGTCAGTTCCCACGGGTCGGCCTTCAGATCATAGAGGCAGTCGTCCATGTAAATATCTGATGTAGGCTGCGAGACCGGTTGGTCATCCTCGTCGCAGTCAGGACAACGCACGGAATATTTCCACCGCTGCGTGCGCACGGCCCGCCCGGTTTGACTCTCGCTGATCTGCACAAAAACCTCTTCCGGCCACGGTGATTTGGGCGAACGCAGCAATGGCAGGATGGATTGACCTTCCATCGTATCCGGAACGTCTATACCCGCGGCATCCAACAACGTCGGGGGCAGATCGACGAGACTGACCAAACGATTGATTCGCCCGCCGCCATCAAAGCCAGGTCCTTGCAATGCCGTGGGGACGCGGATTGAAGCATCGTGA
>CAXBOL010000219.1:0-7408 GCA_963977295.1 uncultured Opitutaceae bacterium | reverse complement strand
CGGAGAATTAATGAGGTCCTGACGAAGGTCTGGCGACACCAGCGGGGCGCGGGAAGCGAGTGTCAGTCCAGGCAGATGAAGGTCGAGCAAAGTGCGTCGCATCGATTCGTAGCGATCGGCGCGGGCGTAGGCGGTAACATTCGTATCGGTGGTGAACAACGGGCGGGGCCAGAGTCGAAAGTCATCAATACGATCGATTACCCATTCAGGATGAATCCGTGATTCGCGTGAGAATAACACCAGCGGCACCGATTCGCCGGCCAAGAGTCTCACACTTTGACCCACTTTTTCGGGGTGCAGGAACATCTGGGCATCCGGGATGGTAAGCATCCGCCGTTTCGAAAAATAAGCCGGAGTGGAACTCCAATCGGGCGAGTGCAGCACGACGACTTCGTCCGGCGCCGTGGTTGCCTGGATGGCTTCGAATATCGCGGAGCTATCGCCGGCCGGTTTAATCTGATCGCGGAAGTATTTTCCGTGGTAAATCGGGAATTGGACCGCGGCCACGCTAACGACCCCGAGTAGGGCACCGCCGAGGCCGAGCTTGGACCATTTTGTGGCATCCCAACTCCCGGCCAGAACACTCCCCATGATCAACCCCACGAATGCCCCATTGGCATAAAAATAGTAGTCGTGAAATAGATACAGGCCGAAGAAGATCAACTGGATGCCAAAAAACGCGACAACGCCAAGTGTGAGCACGAGTTGGGAGCGACGGGTGCTCAGGGCCAGCAGGGCCGCGCCGCCCAGCAGCCAAAGTGGACCGAGGGTATCGTGCCAATGGGTGGCGAGTTGATCCCAGTTGGCTGCTTTAAGACGACCGGCGAGGGTGCCAAAATTAAACGCGGTGAGTTCCGACGAAAGCAGGAAGTGGGCAAGGGGATTTTCGCTTTTGATGGCATCGGCTTTCCGCACCCAAGCGGAGCCGAGAGCGAGTAAGGGGATTCCGATTGCTGCACCTTGTATCAGCAAACTGCGCCAATCACTGCGCTTTGTTCGCAGGATCTGAATCGCATCATAAATGAACAACCCGGCCCAAGGCAGACAGAACGCGGCCCAGGTGGTGACCTTGACCAGCACCGCCATGCCCCCCGCGCCCAACGCCAAAACGAAGGCTCCGCGAGAGCCAGTCCGGCGAAATCGCAGGACCCCGACCAAAAACCAAGCCGCCACGGCCCACGCCATCGACTCGATCATGACGGTGCGAGAATAGAAAAAATAAACCGGCGCGGTGACCACGGGAACGACGCCAATGGCGCTGGCACCCCATGAGAACCCGACCTCGCGGAGGAGGAAAACCAAAGCGATAATTCCGATTACAAAAAAGACGGCCGAGACCCAACGTCCACTCACGGCCACATCGGTGCCGAACGCTTGGCCAAACTTGACCGCGGCATATTGATAAGCCGGGAACTCCATGGGAATCGACCACGGCTTGCCTAAAATCGGTGTGGCATAGTCGAGGCGAAACCCGTCGTGCTGCATCGCCTGAATGGTGAGGGCGGTTTGAGCTTGCCGGAACTCATGTCCCACCAGTCCAGGAGAATCCCAGGCCTGCGACGCCCACCATGCCCACCAACCCAACGCGATCGCCAGCACCACGAACGCGACAGCGGTTTTCTCCTTAGATCCAGAGATCATCAACTCAGCAGAATGGGGATCGGAGGTGCGCATTAAAGCAGGAGAAGTTAACCACAGATGGACACAGATAAACCCAGATATTCAAGCCAGCGGACTTGGTGTTCTGGGTTTTGATGAACGATTCGCAACTGCGTGCTGGTTCGGTTCCAGTTAACCTAAACGCCGCCTTCATCACCAAGGACACCGAGGCAAACCGGAGATTCACAGAGACTAATCGTAACGATGCAGTAAGAAAACCACAGATAACCACAGATAGGCACAAATCCAGAGTCAGAAATGACGCCACCTTTTGGAGCCCGTTGCCTCACCATTTTGTAGTCGTTCTAATCTTGTGAATCAACGAAGCAACCCCTTGGTCGTATCCGTGTTTATCCGTTTCCGTCTGTGGTTAAATTAAATGGTTCCGGCGAAGGGAAGCAGCGAAGGAGAATACATCTTCACCTCGGGAGCCGATCAAAATCAGGGAGTTATCTTGTAGTCATCACTCTGTGAACTCCTCTGGGACCTCGGAGACCCGCTCCCATTGCGGTAGTTAAGAGTGCAACCGGTCAACCGGTTCCGTAGGCATAAAAAAACCGAACGTCGGAATGTTCGGTTTTGGAAAAATGGTGGGCTTCGAACTTGTCGCTATTCCCCTCAGCCTTTCGGGAACTTCGTCCACTTAGCGCCCTTGGCGGAGCTCTTCACCACGGTTTCGATGAAGTGCATGCCGGCGATGCCGTCGTCGACGGAGGGGAAGTCATAGCCTTTTTTGGGAGCCTTACGTCCGGCCACGGCATCGGCGATGGCGACTGCCGCGGCGGCGTAGATGTTGGCAAAGGCTTCAATGAATCCCTCCGGGTGCGCGAAGGGAGTGCGGGTGGCGCCTTGCGCGGCGGCGCTCAAGTAGCTGTTGCCACGGCGATGGGTTACAGGTGGAGCATCGGCGCACTTGAAGATCATTTCGTTGGGATCTTCTTGATGCCACTCCAGGCTGCCCTTGGTGCCGTAGACGCGGATATTCAGATTGTTTTCGTCACCGTTGGAAATCTGTGACGCGTAGATGATGCCCTTGGCTCCGCCGGCGAAACGCACCAAGCAGTTGCCGTCATCGTCGAGCGGGCGGCCCGGGATGAAGGTCGAGAGTTCGGCGCAGATTTCGTCGATTTCGAGGCCCGTGATGTAGCGCGCCAAGTTGTGGGCATGAGTCCCGATGTCGCCCATGCAGTTGGAAACGCCGGAGACGGAGGGGTCCATGCGCCAATTGGAGATGGCGCCGTCGCCTTTCTCTTCAAGGGCCGTGATGGCGTAGCCTTGGGGATACTCGGCAACGATTTTGAGGATCTTCCCCAGCTTGCCCTTTTGCACCCACTCGCGGGCTTCCTTGACCATGGGATAGCCGGTGTAGTTATGTGTGAGCACGAAGATCTTGCCGGTCGCCTCAACGACTTTTTTGAGCGCTTTGCCTTCCTTGGCAGTGAAGCACAAAGGTTTGTCACAGATCACGTGAATGCCGGCTTCGAGGAAGGTCTTGGCCACCGCGTAGTGCGTGTTGTTGCGCGTGACGATGGAGACGAAGTCGATGCGTTGATCTTCGGGCAGTGCGGCTTCGGCCTCGGCCATCTCGGTGTAGCTGGCGTAGACGCGGGACGGGTCGAGATAGAAGTCCTGACCCGAGAGTTTTGATTTCTTGGGATCAGACGAGAAGCAGCCGGCGACGAGTTCAATCTGACCGTCGAGGTTGGCGGCCATGCGATGAACGGTGCCGATGAAGGCACCTCGGCCACCGCCGACCATGCCCATACGAAGTTTGCGATTTAGTTTCATAATTTAAGGGGAGTTTTTGATTTTTTAACCACGTCTAAGGTTGAGACGGACGCACGGGTGAACTGACCGTCAGCACGCATTTATTTTAACCACGGATGAACACAGATATAACCTCGTCAGCCTGTGGTTTTTGACCATCCCGCAGGGCGGGAAACACGAATCCCGCAATGCGGGACCGCTTCGCCGGATCGGAAAGCCGTCAGCATGGAGTTTTTGGAATTCAGCCGTCAGCATGGAGTTTTATTGATTTTCAGCCGAAAGGCACGGCACGGATAGGAGGGCTCCTAGTTTAAACCCGTCCAAATAGTGACTTTCGGCTGATTGCTTACAGGGCTACGGGGGCGCCGGAGACGGCGGAGGCATAGGCGGCGTCGATGACCTTCATTAGGGTGAGGGCTTCGGCGGGCGTGTTGAGCGGGGCTTCGGTGCCTTCCAAGACTTTGACGAAGTTGGCGGCGGAGCGTTGGCGGCCCATGGTTTCGTCGGGCGAAACCTTGATGTCGCGGTTCACTTGGAGGCCGTTTTCGGTCGTGTAAAGTTGGCAGGTGTCCTCTGCCGTCTCATCGAGTCCATCGACCCCGAACAGACGTCGCACCATGCCGCCGCCTTTGGAGCCTTGGAAGATGGCGGAACACTCTTCGCGTTCGTTCATCTCGGCCCAGGAAATCTGGAACGCAAGTGATTGGCCGGTTTTGAAGGTGATGAAACCATGCGCAGCAGCTTCGACGTCCATCACGCCCTTGGCGTTGTCGGGAATGCCCCACGGACCTTTGAAGGCTTTGTCGTCGATGTGATCGGAGTAGGTGCGAGCGAGCACGTGGGCGGGCTCGGGGTAGCCCATGAAGTGCATGCCGAGGTCGACCATGTGCAGGAGGTCAATGAGCGGACCGCCCCCGGAAAGGGCTTTGTTGGTGAACCAGCCGCCGAAACCGGGGATGCCCGCGCGGCGCACCCACTTGGCTTGGCAACTGTTGATCGTGCCGATGGAGCCATCGGCCACATAGCCGCGCATGGCGTAGCTTTCGGGGCGGGCGCGATTGTTGAAGTTAAACATCAACGTGAGGCCGGTCTCTTCGGCGGTCGCTTTGAGCTCGGCCATTTCGGCGGCGTTGAGGGCCGGTGGTTTTTCGCAGAACACATTCTTGCCGGCTTTCATGGCCTGCAGCGCCAAGGGAGCGTGGAACTTGTTGGGCACGATGATGGACACTCCGTCGAGTTCGGGCAGGGCATCGAACATCTCGGCGACATCGCCGAATGACTGAGCGATTCCGTGTTTCTCGGCGGTCGCAGCCGCGGCGGCGGCGTTGACGTCAGCGATGGCAATGACTTCGGCTCCGGCTTGGCGGAATCCGGCGATGTGGTAGCCGGCCATACCGCCGGCGCCAATGATGGCTAATTTTTTCATGCGTTAAAGTGGGGAGGCGGGTGGTGAGTGGAGGTTGGTAGGTCCAGTTAAGGTGGCGAAGCGGGCGAGGGGCGTCGGGCCAAGCGAGTCAACTGCTCGCGGCCCGCCGCCTCTTAATTCGCGACTTCGCTTAAGCCTTACTGATTCTTTTTATCGAAGGCGGCGTCGAAGGCGACGTCGCTCTTGCCAAAGTCGATGGCGCGGGTGAATTCGGCGGACTCGGTCGCGCCTTGGACGCGATCCATGCGGATGTCTTCCCACTCGATGGAGAGCGGTCCGCCGTAGCCGACGTCGTTGAGGGCGACGATGATTTCCTCGAAGTTGATGTCGCCGCGGCCGACGGAGCGGAAGTCCCAGAAGCGGCGCGGATCGCCGAAGCCGGTGTGGCCGCCAAAGACACCGACGTCGCCGTTACCGTGATCCCACCACACATCTTTCATGTGCACGTGGAAGATGCGGTTGCCGAAATCGCGGATGAATTTCACGTAGTCGACTCCTTGATACCCGAGGTGGGACGGGTCGTAGTTGAACCCAAAACGTTTGTGGTTCTTCAGCGCGACCAGGGCTTGGCGAGCGGACGCGATGTCAAACGCGATTTCGGTCGGATGCACTTCGAGACCGAAGTTCACATTCAGTTTGTCGAAGGCGTCCATGATGGGACCGAAGCGCTTGGCGAAGTCGGTGAAGCCGGCTTGCCAGTATTCCATTGAGGTGGGCGGGAAGGCGTAGAGGGAATGCCAGATGGACGAACCGGTGAAACCATTGACGGTGAAGGCAGCCCCTTTCTTGGCGTCGGGTTTGGCGTCGAAGAATTTGCGCGCGACCTTGGCGGTTTTGATCAGCTGCTTGGCGGCGCGGCGGCGCACGCCTTCGGGGTCGCCATTGCCCCACACGGCGGGAGAAAGAATGGCTTGGTGGCGCTCATCAATATTGTCGCAGATCGCTTGGCCCACGAGGTGGTTGGAAACCGAGAAACAGGTCAGGCCGTGATCGGCGAGCAATTCCCACTTGGCCTTAATGGCTTTGGCCGACCCCATGGAGTCGACGTCGAAGTGGTCGCCCCAGCAGGCGAGTTCGAGTCCGTCGTAGCCCATGCTCTTGGCGAGGGGCGCGAGTTTTTCGAGGGGAAGATCGGCCCATTGGCCGGTGAACAAGGTGACAGGACGTGCCATGATTTTTGGAGGGTTGAGGGAGGTTATGTTGAGAAAGAAAGAGTTAAGGCGCGACCGTGACGGCGCGAGGGGAGGGTTATCTTTTTTGGGAGCGCGTTATCGTGCAACTCCGAAAGGGCTGGAGCGATCAGTAATCGTTGAACCTGGAGTGGGTGGCGGACGGACGCGACTGGTGGTCAGCCTGATGTTTTTTAACCACGAATGCACACGAATGGGCTCCACTACCGTTTCGCCAGATCGGAAAGCCGTCAGCACGGAGGAGTTTCCAATTTTTAAAGCGAAAGGAACAGCACGGATTCTTGCTCGGCCATTTCGGCGGCGAAACTTGAACGCGCCGTGTTCATATAGAAGGGACAGGTGGATAAAAATCCCCTGTAGGATCTGGGGTTAAACCCAGTGGGCTGACGGTTTCGTGTTCTTCGTGTGTTTCGTGGTTAAAACTAGCAGGCTGACTGCTGGATGGGATCAACGGTTCACCCACTCTGCCGATTTTTTAACCAAGGTTGGACACAGATTAACAGTGATGAAGAGAGCCGTCAGCCTGAGCCGCCGGGGTGTGAAATCTCTCCCACGTTGGAGACTCTCACCGACGAGGTGGGCAATGCGGTGAACTGACGCATCACGGAGGCCCCCCTGCTTAATACAGCCAGTATTTACGGCTGGCTTGTTGGTAGACCAGCGCTTGCTGCTTCCAGTTGGCGAACCACGCGCGAATGTCGACTTGGGCGCCGTCACGAGCGAGGGCATCGAAAAACGCTTCGCTGCCGGTGTGCACGATGAACCCGCGGCTCTTGCCGGAGTTGGCGGCTTCCGCGAAGGGGTTTTTCTTTTCGTAGAGGCACGCGAGGTGCATGAGATGGAAATTCAGCTCGGTGGGATTCCACGCGTCCCAATCGGTGATTTCGAGGTAGATGCCCCAGGCAGGTTTACCGTTTTTGCCCATGACTTCGACCCGGCGAAAGTTGAGGCCGGGCAGGTTGAGCGCGATCAGCTCCTGCTCGAGCTTGAGATTGGGAATTTGTGAGTGGGCGATACCGCGGAAGAGGTAGTCTTTGCCGATGCCGTGACTGAAGCCTCCGAGGTAGGTGCCGAGTCCCGTCATCGGGTAGCCCACGGCGGACGCAAAGTCGGGGATCGCGGGCGAGGTTTGCACCCACTTCAGCCCCGTCTCGGGCCAACGCATGTTGCGCGTCCAACCGCGCATGCGGATGACCGTGAGTTTTCCTTTGGCGCGGACTTCGTCGGAGATGTCGAAAACGCGGGGGATTTTTAACACGCCCGGGGCATTCTTGGCCATGCGAGCAATCTCGCCAATGGTGAGGCCGTGCACGTAAGGCGCGCGGAATGCGCCGACATAACTTTTCCATGGGGCGTCGAGGGGCGG
>CAXBOL010000218.1:0-7410 GCA_963977295.1 uncultured Opitutaceae bacterium | reverse complement strand
GTAGGTGAAGGGTGGGACGATATTCTTCTTCGCCATGCCCTCTTGCGCCACCTGAAACGCGGCGGAAAACCGTCCGTCGATCAGCCGATCAATTCTTTCCTGCAAGACCAACCCGGGGCGCCGATAGCCCAGACGGCGAACATTTTCCATGGCGTCGAAAATAGCCTCATGATGATCGACACAGGCAAAGGGGAGGGAGGGATCGGTGGTTCTTACGCCGGTCACGATGGCCGGATAGTTTTCCCAAATGGTGCGAAACGTTTCAGGCAGATGCTGATCGCTGAATAGACCGATGATAATAAGTCCCCGAATCCCGCGGGAGCGCAGGATACGATCAAGACGAGGTCCGTTCAGGGCGGGATCATGGATCCAAAATTCATCGAAGCGGTAACCACGCACCTTGGCCCGACGCAAACAACCCTGCACATACTCCGGCACCGTGGGATTGCGCGTGAAGGCGTTTTGGTCGCGATGGGCGTTGACCAGAGCCAAATTGCAGCGGTAGCTGACGGGATGTTGCTGCCGCAACACGGCCATTAAATGTGACATCAGCGGATTGCGCTGATAGCCCAACCGTTGCGAGATTTCTTCGATGCGCTGTCGGGTTTCGGCGGTCACTTGACGGTCACCCCGAAGCGCGAGGGAAACGGTGTTTTTGGATACGCCGGCTTCGGCGGCGATCTGGGCCATCGTGACACGTGAAGACATAATTTACTGGGGCAAGGGGGGTAGCGATCTGACGGTAATGTAGCATTACTGTCAAGCCTGTCTCCGATCTCGAGGAATTCTTCGGATAAGGGGGAGTGCACCCACTCTGAATTGGATCATCCTTTGGCTCGCTCGCGTCCGAAACCTTCCCGGTTTTGCTTTACCAATCTTTCGATGTGCGGTTCCAGCGTCATCTTGCCTTTGTCGGCTGCTGAGGCATTGGCCCGAGCGGCTTCCACGTTTTTGGCCATCTCGTCGACGGTCTTAACTTTCAGACGAGCGGCGCCTTTCCAATGAGGTTTGGTTTTTACGCGGGAACCGTCTTTTTCCTGCGCCTTCAGGCGTCGGCGGGCAGCAGCAACGCCGGCCTTGAATTGCGGCAGCCAGCGAGACTGAGTCACCAGCAGGTCGTCAGTCATTTGCCAAATTTCCTCGGGATTGCACACCGCCCCCGAGAGAGGATCGTGGAGCATCGCTTGCTTTAGCAAGGTGACGTCGCCGTTGACGGCGGCTTCGACCCCCATCTCCTGCACGCGAATCGAGATGGCACACGTGGCGGCGCAGGCCAAAGGCAGGGCCCCGATCTTAGCCAATTTAATGCCGGATTTGCGCACCTCGCCGGGAATTTCAATACAGCATCCGTCGGGAAGGTTGGTGATGTGACCCCGGTTCATGATGTTGAAGTGACCCGAGTATTTCCGACCTGTTTCGAGCGCCTCGATAATGTAGCTGCCGTGCTCCTCCGAGCGTTGATCTGCGGTTATGGCGGGAGGGGCCTCCTTTAACCAATTCGGGAAATCGGTCGTAAACCAATTCCGACCCTCGACGCAGACGCGCAAGTAGCCGCCGGTCTCGCCATTGATCCACTTGTCGAGGGAGATCCATTTCCGAATTTCACGCGGACGTTTGCGATACCACGGCAAATACTCCGAGAGGTGTCCGTTGGACTCCGTGCTGTAGTAGCCGAAGCGACGGAGCACATCGATGCGCACCTTTTCCTGCACCGAATATTCCGGATGTTCCTCGAACATTTCGAGGAGCTTGGGCAGGAAATCGATGCCGTTCCATTCGGCTTTGATAAACCACGTTTGGTGGTTGATTCCCGCCGCCGCCACGTCGACATCGTTGCGATGCAGGGTGGCATCCGGAGCGATCATCTTGTGTCGACGGGCGTAGCGTTCGATGCACCGAGTAATTTGCCAATGGGCGCCTTGCACGCCGTGACACAGGCCGATGGTGTTGACGCCACCATGCTTGTTGCAGGCCCATGTATTCATGGCCATTGGGTTAGAGTAGTTCAGTAAGATCGCGTCGGGTTTGGCGACCTCGCGAATGTCCCGACAAAAGTCCAACATGACGGGAATGGTGCGTTGGGCATACATCAGTCCTCCGGCGCAGAGCGTGTCGCCCACACATTGGTCGATCCCGTATTTAAGGGGGACATCGATATCGCTCTGAAACGCTTCAAGACCGCCTTGGCGAATCATGCACAACACGTAGTCGGCATCAGCGATCACGCTGCGGCGATCCAACGACGAACTGACCTTGGCCGGGAGCTTGTTGGCCTTGATATCCCGACGGCACAGTTCGGTCACCATGCTCAGGTTTTGCTTGGAAATATCGTGAAACGCAAAATGCGTGTCGGCCAGTTCAGGCACACACAGCACATCGTGCATCAAGCGACGCGTGAAGCCGATGGAACCGGCTCCGATCATTGCGATTTTAATCGGCATGGGGTTTCAAATGGGGGAGAGCGAGGAACGTGTGACGAGCTTGCAGGGATCACAAAATCTGACGGGTAGGACAGTCATGTGGTGAGGCATCGAGGTTAGGTTTGGAGTCGGTTCAGCCGCTGCCATTCGTCGTGGGTCAGGTTGATTTCAACCGCGCTCATCGCGTCATGCAGTTGGGCCAAGGTGCGGGCACCGATGACCGGGTGTGCCGGGAAGGGGTGGTTCCAGAACCACGCCAACGCGATCTGGTTGGGCGTGACTCCCCGAGCTGCGGCAATGGCATCCACTTCGGCCATCCGGGCGCGAGTGGTCGGTGTATCATACCGAGCCATACGGCTCGCATCCTGCCGCTTGGCGGGATCGAAGATGCCGCGGGCTTGCGCTTGATAGGCGAAAATCGGCAGGTTCACGTCGACGTAGTCGAGGTAGTCGGGAGGGGAGAGATGCACCAGGGTCGGATCGGCGATTTCGGTTGGGTTTGATTCGGCCAGACTCCAACCGATCTGACTCGCAATAATCCCGGGCTGACCACGGCGGCGGGTCCATGCGGCGGCTTCGCGAAGTCGAGCATTGCTCCAGTTACTCGCTCCGATGGCGTCGAAGTGTCCGGCTCCGATTTGAGCTGCCGCCCAGTCCAGGAGTTCGCCGACGGGAATGTCGACATTGTCGCGATGAAACCAATACAGGTCGACGCGGGGCAAACCGAGGCGCTCCAGACTGGTGCGAAGGTCGTGCTCCAAATAGTCGAGTGTGCAACGGGGTTGCCGGGTCACGGGATCGGGTTGGCCTCCCTTGGTTGCGACCAAAACCTGATCGCGGAGGCCAGTTTGTCGCAGCCATGCTCCGATGGTGCGTTCGCTGCAACCGGCCCCATCAGGCAACCAGGCGGCATACCCGTAAGCGGTATCCAGCACATTACCCCCGCGGGCGACGAACGCATCCAGCAATGAAAACGCGTCGGGGGTGGAAATGCGGGATCCGTAGAGCATGGTGCCCAGCACGAGTGGGGAAACGGGCAGGCGCAGACCGGGGAGAGTCGATGCTAACATGAGGTTAAAAAGTTGAGAGCGGTTAAGCAACGCAACCCCTGAAAGGAGATTTCCTCGTCCAAGCATAGACTGGGTTACTGGACCGTCACACTGAGGACTGTTAGACAAACGCGTGGTGGATCGGTCGCGTCGGGTGCCCCGCCCAATCCATTTCCCCTGCCCCCCTTCGTTTATGACCTCAGGCCAGTCGCTCGATCTCACCCTCGTCATTGTCTATCTTCTCGCCATCTCCGGATATGGAATCTGGGCCGGCCGCAAAGAATCGGGCACCACCGAAGGTTATTTTCTAGGCGGGCGCAAGTTTGGCTGGTTCGCCGTGGGAGCGTCATTGTTTGCGACGAATATTTCGATCACGCAGTTCATGAGTGCGGGCGGGTTGGCCCACGACATCGGGTTGGCCTCGATCAATAATGACTTGGTGGGTGGGCTACTATTGGCGGTTTCGGCCCTGTGTTTTGTGCCGATCTATATCCGATCGCGGCTCTTCACCATGCCGGAGTTTTTGGAGCGGCGCTACAGCAAAGGGGCCCGCCAAATCTTTGGTTGGGTCTATCTCATCCAAAGTATTTTGCAGCAACCCAGCGGATACTACATCGGGGCGCTGGCGGTGTTGGGTCTGTTCAATCTGTCGCCGGACTACCTGCCTTTGGCCTGTATCGTCATCGGGGCGACGATTGGCACTTACGCCGTGATTGGGGGACTGACCTCGGTGGTGCGAACTGATGTGGTGCAAGTTGTGTTGTTGATCGGCGGGGGGTTGGCCGTGACGTATTTCGGTTTGGGCAAGGCCGGGGGCTGGTCGATGTTGCGAGAGGAGTTTGGCGCGACCCACTTCGAGCTGCTCTTGCCGCGCGGCACGGCGATGCCCTGGACGGCGCTTTTGGGCATTGGGCTCCACTCGTGCTACTTTGCGTTTTGTAGTATTCACATTTTGCAGCGAGTGCTGGGGGCAAAGGACGAATACAACGCGCGCATGGGTATGTTGTTCAGCGGCTGGCTGAAATTTCTGGCGATTCCGCTGTTTGCGATTCCCGGCATCGTGGCGATGAAACTTTACCCGGATTCCATGGGGGATGCGACCTATGCGATGATGGTGCGGGATTTGTTGCCGGCGGGCATTTCGGGCCTGGTGATGGCCGGTATGATCGCGGCGTTGATGTCATCCGCCGATTCCAATGTGAACGCGATGTCGAGCGTGGTGGCCATGGATATTTATCCGTCATTGGCCAAAAACCCGAACGAACGCACCGCGCTTAAATTAGGCAAATGGACCTCGGCTTCGATTGTCGCGTTTGGCGTGCTGGTGGCTCCGTATTACCAACACCTTGGCGGCATTTATCTATTCATTCTGCGCTTGGGCGGCTTTTTGCTGATGCCGGTGGGAGTCTGTTTTATCTTGGGACGTTTTTCGAAGCGAGTTAATCATCAGGGGGCTTTGGCCTGTTTGGGGGTGGGTAGTTTACTGGGACTGGCCTACGTGCTGTTCACGTCCATGCCGCCGTTGAAACCGTTTCTGCCCGAGTGGTTCCTGGCGATGCACTTTTATGAAGTGTTGCCGTTCTTCTTTCTGTTTAACGGTGCGGTATTGTTCGGGGTTAGCTGGCTGACGCCGGCGCCGACTGAAACCCAACTTGCGGTGCTCGCGGAGAAAGGACCCAATGACATTACCGGCGCGGAGAATCGACCCATTTGGCAGTCGTTTGACCTTTGGTTTGGGTTATTCTGTGGCGCTCTGGGACTGACTTACATTGCTTTTTAAAACCTGATGAAGCTACGCACATTTTTTCTCCTGATGCTCGCTATGGCGAGTGGGTTTGCCTCAGCTCTAGCCGCGTCTGCCACGCGCCCTAATGTCGTATTCCTGATGGTCGATGACATGAACATGTTCGGGTTTTTGCATGAGCAGGAGGGGTTAAAAACGCCGAATCTTGATCGGCTGCGCACGACCGCGGTGACGTTTCCCAACGGTGTGTGCAATGCGCCCTCGTGTGTGCCTTCGCGAGCCTCGTTATTCAGTGGGCAATACCCGTTTACGACGGGTGCCTACCTCAACGGGAGTGATCCGTGGGACAAACCGGTGATGGACGGCATCGACTCGTTACCCGAGCAATTCAAACGCGGCGGTTACACGGTGTGGAGCGGCGGAAAAATATTTCACGCCAAGATCACCCCGGCCCGCGAAAAGGCGGCCTTCGACAATAAACCCCACGCCGGCGGCTTTGGCCCTTTCGTGAACGCGGAAGACCAGTTGGCCGGCAAGTGGTGGGGCACTACGGCATGGGACGGTCCTGACTCGGACTTTCCGGACAATCGCAACACTGAGGCGGCCATCGATTTTCTGAGTCAATCCCATGAGAAGCCGTTTTGTTTAATGCTGGGATTGTGGCGCCCCCACACGCCTTTTACCGCACCGCGCCGGTTTTTTGCCATGTATGACAAGGACGCGCTGCCGTTTCCGCCCGCCAGCTGGTCGAAGGACGATTTAAATGACGTGCCGGAGATCGGTCAGCACCTTGCCAGTGTGTGGGGGCAGCGTTGGGAAAAAACGGGAGGAGATGATCCCGAGTTATGGCGGCAAATCGTGTGGGGGTATTACGCCACCACCAGTTTTGCGGACTACAACATCGGTCGCGTGCTCGATGCTCTCGATGCGAGCGAACACGCGGAGAATACGCTCGTCGTGCTGGTTTCGGATAACGGATATCACCTCGGTGAGAAGAATCATTTTGAGAAGTCCACGCTGTGGAGCGCCTCGGCTCGAATCCCGTTTGCGGTGCGGTTGCCCGGATCGAAGCATGGCGACGTCCCGGGATTACCGTCTACGAAGAGAATCAGTTTTCGGTCACCGATGGACGGTTCCGCTATATCCGCTACCGCGATGGCAGCGAGGAACTTTACGAGTTCATCACCGACCCGCACGAGTTCACCAATCGAGCCGATGATCCGGTGTTGGCCGAAGAGAAAGCCCGTTTGAAGCAGTGGATGCCCGAGCGTTGGGCGCCTTCGTTGGGTGGGGGGGGTGACATCGGCAGAAACTGCGGGCAGGTGGGTTTCGCGGCTTTACCCAGATGAACGGGCTCCCTTTCTTGGCGGGGTTGAAAGTTGATTCAAAACATTCGTCCTCCGCCCGATCCCGGGTTCACTCGTGGCTAAATTATGCTTGGATTGGCGGGGCTGGATGGTTGGTGGCAGGGGCGGTGATCCTATTGGTCGGGGCCTGTCGCAAGGCCGATACGGCCAAATCTGAATCAGGTGCGAGCGTGGCGGTGGCGGTTCAAGCGCATCCGCTACCTTCGCAAGTTCCGCATCAAACCTCGGAAAGTTGCCGGGAATGCCATGCCGATGTTTTTGAGGCATGGAAGGGCACCGATCACGCCAACGCTAATCAACTCATCGCGCATGCCCACATGGAGGCCGGCTTCGAGCCCGATCAGATCGGAAGCGATGGAGGCTCCACGATGCGCATGGAGCGCCGGGGAGAAGATTACCACATGGTCAACATCGCGAAGAACGGGACAGAAACCGACTACCCGGTGAAAGCGGTTCTGGGCTACAAGCCGGCGCGGCAGATGTTGGTCGAGACCTCGCCGGGGAGAATCCAGCCCACGGATTTGGCCTGGGATCCGGAGCATGAAGAGTGGTTCAATGTCTTTGGCGATGAAGGTCGACGCGCGGGTGAATGGGGACACTGGACGGGCCGCGGGATGAATTGGAATTCCATGTGCGCCCACTGCCACATGACAGGCTACCAGAAAAACTACGATGCCAAGACGGATATCTATGCCTCCACTTGGGTGGAGCAGGGGATCAGTTGTATCCAATGCCACGGCGCCATGCCGTCGGATCACGGCACGCCAGCCGGACTCGCCAAAGGGGCAGGCAAAGAAGCTTGGATCCGTGATCGCGCCGTCGCGCAGGAG
>CAXBOL010000217.1:0-7413 GCA_963977295.1 uncultured Opitutaceae bacterium | reverse complement strand
TGGTCTGATTTTCGCCCCCAATGGCCAGTCTTTTCTTAACAAAGTAGAACTAATACCCGTCCCTTCTAATACCCTATGGCACCGCGTTCCCGGGGTCAGCGACCCCGGCTACAACGGTTCACCTGCCCAATCTGAGTTGTTTTCCACCTGTCCCTACTATGGAAGCGGAAACCTAATTGGCCGGAATCCGATCCGATGCGTTCAAGGCCAAAGGCCCGGCATCATATCAGTCTGGGGCAGCTCCCCAGAAGAACGCCGCACATCGAAAAAGGACTGAACGTCCGCCCTTGTGTTGTGACACGCCGACCCGGTCAAAAAACGATTGGTCCGCGATGGCATGGTGCCGGTTTCGACTGCGCTCCGGTTCCGTTTTTAATCACCCCGGCTCCGACGTTTACTCCCGCAGGGTCGCTTCCAACAGGACCATCGAATGCCTCGGCAGACTTAAGGGAACAACCGCCTTCCCATCTTTAACCGGCACCGCCCCGGAAGCCGTGACCTCCAACCGACTGAATGCCGCCGCCGCAGCGGACGAAATGGATTCCGGCGCAGGTTTCCCCGCATCCTGCCATCGCGTGTAGCTGTTATTTTGCTCAGAACTCAACACGGTGGTGCGCCACTCCACCTGCGCGGCATGACCCAAATGCGTGAGTTCCACCACTAATCGATCCTCCCGACTAAAATCGTCGTCCGATTCTTCAAAATTGTAAGCGATCATGGCCAAATGATCCCCGTCGCGCGTCGGCAGCAGACCGAACCGCCCTCCCGGTCGTGGTCCCTTCGCCACCACCAACCGGCTTTCCTGAAGTTGCCCCAGCATTTCGAATCCGGTGAGAATCGGCTTCGCCACTTCCCCTCCGGTCAGTAGCTCGCGATTGCCGTGAAACATTCTCCCGCGCTCCGCCTCCCACGTGAACCCCCAGTAGAGGAGCAAATCGGTTTTTAAGGACCCATGGTCACCAAGTGTATAAAACTGATCAACCAGCTTGACCAAAAACAGCGGCGAACGGTGATCGTTGCGATATTCCAGCTCAGGAAAACGGTCGACCGATCGTCGAAACCGCGAAGCCAGGCCCCATTCGTTCAGGTGGAATTCCGCCGCCGCCGCTTTGGGGTAGGCTTGCACGATGCGATCGAGCCACCGCATTTCACGTTGGAAAAAATCCACCCGGGGGAACAGTGCCGGCGACTGCTTCAACCAGCTCCCCGAAATGCCATAAAGATGATAACTGACAAAATCCAACGGGCTGCCCGTCACCCCCGTCACGTAGTTGGCACCATGTTCCACGTGCTGTAGAAATCGTTCCAAGAATGCCGGGGTGTAGCCCCCCGGTCCTCCTACGCGATAGTCCGGATCGAAGGATTTGACCACGTGCGAAAACACATCATACAGGCGAAAAAACACGTCGATGTGCTCCAAAGGCCACTGGTCAGGCTCATTCCAAACTTCAAAATACCACGTCCGCAGTTCCTCCGGGCCGAACTCACGTTCCAGGTTCTCCATGAACGCACGCTGGAGTGCCTCCCACTGATCCCAGTCCTTCGGCACCGCCTCTCGCTCATGCTCACCCCCGCGATTATTCGCTCTCGCGGGACCAAAATCCCGGGCAAAACCGTCCGGGAAAAATCCGAACTCCACAATGGGTTTCATGCCTCGCTGCACGTATTCCCGATAGGTCTGGTTTACCTTGGAAAAGTCATAAACGAGCTCCCCGGTTGGCCCCTGCTTCACCACGTCACCGCCGACCGCCACCCCCGGCACGTCATCGCTTTCGGTCGTATCGAAAGTGAAATGAGTGCGGAAATATCGCAATGACTGCTTCGCTTCCGCCCGATCCAAAAAGGCGCGGCCGATGGGCGTGTTCACGTAGTGAAAAAGATAATCGTGCCCGGCCGCCTGCCAAAACCGGGTGTTGGGACCGAGCACCTCGCCCGCATCCACCTCGAACCGAACCTCCTCGGCCTGAAGCCCGCCGCAGCACGCCACCAAAAGCGCGATTTGGAGAATCCGGCGCGACAGATTCATGGCGCAGAAATCAACTCCGACTGAGGACTAAAACCCAGGCTCAGACGCGAAAGCGTAGTCTCTTGCACATAGTGAAAAAGCGACGGTTTGGCCGAAGCTCCCACCGTGATATCCGACAAGCTCAACTGGCGGATCGGCATGTCGGCGGTGCCCTCGAACGAAATGGCCTGCTGCGCGGTTTGGCATTGAATCCCGCTGAGGGTAACGTCTTCCACCACCGGGAAAAACGGCCCGCTTTCGCGACTGTAGTTGGTGTTGAAATCAATCAAGGTGCCCGACGCGTCCTCCACCGTGACATTACGCATCCCGATGTGCCGAACAAAGCCGCCGCGCATACTGTTGGTCTTAATCCGGAACGCACGTTGGATTTTACCGCAGGTTAAATTCTCGATGTAAACGTGCTCTACGCCGCCGGTCATCTCACTGCCGATGGCCACCGCGGTGTGCTGGGTGTTCATGACGCAATTGGCGACAATGACATTGCGGGTGGGTCGGTCAATACGACGTCCGTCAGCATTGCGCCCCGCCTTGATCGCCACGCCGTCATCCTTCGTATTGAAGACGCAGTTTTCGATGAGCACGTTCTCACTCGATTCCGGATCACACCCATCATTGTTGGGCCCCCCACTGCTACAAGTGACGCCTCGCACCGTAATGTTCTTACTCAAAACCGGATGGATCATCCAGAAAGGGGCGTTGATCAGCGTGACCCCTTCGATCAATACGTTTTCACACTCATACGGCTCGATCAAAGTCGGCCGTAAGTCCGATGACAGTCCGAAAACGCGCTCCGCGACCGGGGTGCCTTTTCGGCCATGGCAAAGAGAAGATCGATGGTGTGCGGATCTGCGGCCGTGCGTTTAGCGGTCCGGGGAGGAGTCTTGGCCCACCAGTTCTCTTCGCTGGCTCCACCGTCCAAAACACCACCTCCGGTCACGGCAATATTTTGCTCCCGGTAGGCGTAAATCAACGGAGAGTAGTTCATCAGCTCCACCCCTTCATAGCGCGTCAGCACCTCCGGCAAAAACTTGGCGGGATCCGTGTAGAAGCTCAGCGTGCTGCCGGTGGTGACGTGCAAGTTGACGTTACTTTTTAGATGGATCGGACCGGTTTTAAATAACCCCGGGCCCCTCGCCACCACGCGGCCCCCCCCGGCATCCGCACACGCTTGAATGGCCAACTTAAAGGCCTGCGTGCAATCGGTCTTTCCATCCGCGACGGCCCCATAGTCGGTAACCAAAAAGTCTCGATCCGGAAACGTGGGCACGACAATCGACTGACGAATCGACGCCATTCGATCCCACGAGAACGCCGCCGAGTCGATCGCCCGCGCGGTTTGGCTGAAGAGGATCGTCACCGCGATCCCGGCGAGCACCGAAGAAAGTCGGGGGTTTTGGAGCTGATTCATGGGCAATACTTTCGGGTCAGGGTTGGACATCGACCGTTAAAACGAAGAGCTGGCGAGTGCCTTGATCAGTCCAGCCGGGCACCAGGATAGCGTTGCTCGCTCGATTCCACCGCGGAGCAGGGTCGGTGCGTAAATCCCCTTTCGTGTAGGGCCCGCGATAGAAGGTCTCCGACCGCGCGAACGCACCGTCCGCCAACCGCATCACAACATAAGTAATCGATTCCCGATCCTCACTGGCGTAGCCATTCACAAACCACTCCCCATCGGGCGAAAGTGAGATATCGCCTTCGGGGTCGGGGAAAATCGAGGCGTCTCCCAACGTTCGTTCCGATAAAATTTCTTGTCGGCTCACGTCGTAAACAACCTGTCTGCCTTCATGAGCTCCGATCATCAAATCCCCTTCGCTCCACTCGGGATGCCCACCGATCGATGTGTGGTGCACCACCAACTCCGTGCCATCCGTCTTGATCGAACAGGGAACATTCAACCAGATTGACTGCTTCTCTCTGCGGCCCCGCGCCAGGAAATAGATTCGATCGCCTTTACGATTAAACAGCGTGTGGTTGATATACAGGGAGGCCTCGGCGACATCCGGCTTTCCCTCATCCGCATGAGATGAGTCGACCGGCGTCCATCGTTTATTAATCACGGCCCAATGGGGAACCCGCTCCATCAACGCCGCCAGCCGCTTAAAGGAAACCAGAATACGTTCCCGTCCGGATTCACTATCGATCAAAAAGATGCCGTCATTTTCCGGCGCCCTAGATGCCTCTGTCCCATCCATCGCACCGGCATACCCCGTCACGGGCCGCAAGCGCGCCATGCGCCCATAATTGATGGCAGCAAACACTCCCCCCACGGGAGCCACACCCGAATTACCCACTGAGTAGTCGGCATAGCGGTATTCCTTTATCCGTCGGCGCAATGCGATGTCGTAGAGGACGGTAAACACGCGACCGTCGACCGGATCGCGATCGTTGAAAAAAAACTGCGTCGCCGGATTCGCCGGATTCCAATAAAGCATCGTGCCCTGTTGCAGGTTCCAGCCCAAGGTCCGATCCAGCACGACCAACGCGTTATCATCATGGGTGTCGATCAAGACGATCTCGGCCGCATCATCGGGGCCCGGTAGCCGATCATGAAAATCAGTTTGCAGGGCCACGATATACCGATCGTGGGCGTTCCACGGAATCGTGAGTGATTGCCCGATGTAACCGAAAAGGTGGTGCAGCGGACCATTTGTCACCTGAGTCTTGGTCAGACGGAAAGGTTCGGGCGATGCCACTTGCTCAGCTCCAACCAAGGCCACTCCCGTCCCGAAGCACAGGGCCAAGCCGGTCAGCCGGACCACCGCGCGCAGACGAAGCCAAGGCATGAAGCGTAAGACCGGGCGCGTCATCGTGTCATCAGTTTCTACCGAGTGAGGATTGCCGGTAGTGCATGAGAGCGGGACGGGCCTCACGCGGAATGTCCGGCAATGCCTCCTGGACCTGAACGCCGGCCCCGTTTTTCTCGACCAGCAACGCCGCTCCCGCGGCACTCCCCGTGAAGGTTTGATCGGCCAATCCCAGCGCCGCACCGTCGCTGTTGAACGCCACGCCATCCACCGCATTCAGTATCTCGATACGGGCGGGTGCACTCGCATCCATGTTGGCCGTGATCTTCCACTTTCCGACCCGGACGACCCCGGGGCCCGGGAACTGCAGATCGTTAAACTCCGGTTCGGCCTCGCCTTTTTTCGGACGGACCTGATAGACCGCGAGGAAACGCATTTTCTCCGTCTTCGGACTCTTCGCCGCAAAGTGCCACGCGTCGTTGGTGTATTCTTTCAGCTGCCCGTCCGCATCCTCCTGCATGCGCCAATTTTCCGCGGGCACTTCGTATTCATCGGTGACTGACCAGTCCAAGTCACTGGATCCGGTCAAGTAGACCCGGGCGTGACCGGCACGGTTGGTCGTGGTGAGAATCTGATTCTTCGGTTTCAGCGAGATCTCATTGTAAGCATGGAGCAAGTAGGACCATTCCACGGGCTTTTCCGCCTCCAACTCGTCATAGACGACCACGATATCCGGCCGCAACATGATCAGGTGCCGCCGGAACGTCTTGAGTCCGGCATCCATTTTTTCCTCGAGGCTATCATAGGCATTCGAGGCGTTGCCGACCGCGTAGCTGAGTTGATCGCCCGTAAGAAAGTTTTCCATCCAACCGTAGGCCTCGGTTGCGTAGGGCTGCCCTTCGCCGTCGATCAAGATCCCGTTGTGACTCTTGGTGTGCTTGTAATAGAGCTGCCGATGCGGGGCGCTCATCGCCACCTTAAACCCGGTGTGGTAAAAAAGCCGATCCCCTCCGTAGGCCATGTTGAAGGTATTATTATCGGACAGCATGTGACTGTAGGTTCCGAAGGGACTCGATCGCATCGCGACGAAGAAATTCTCGTCAGCTGGCTGACTCAGGTCCTGCGAATGCATCGTCACCAGCCCCACTCCTTTGAAAACGCGGGCCTTCGGTAATTCGACCGGGGATAGCGGCTCGACCGCAGGCATTTCGTAAAGGTATTTTAACCGATTCCACTGGAGCATCGAGGTCGCGGCGAGTTCGCGCTGCACTTCGTCTGCCTCCAGGTATTTTTTACTTTGATGCACTTCATTCAAAGCACCCAATTCGTCGGTCACGGCAGAAACGCGATCACGATACCACGCGGCGTAGGGATTTTGCACTAGGCGACTCAAGGCGTCGGCGTAGGCGAGATAATCGCCCCGCGGTTCGGGAAGATCGTGGGAATTATCGGAAAACCCCGTGCCGGCAGACCCCGGAGGGAATCCGTAAAGGAAGTAGTTGGAGTTCTCCCGATACCACGGCGTGTGGGCGATGAAATCAAACCCCGTGTAGGTTTTGATCCGCTGCGGGACATCAATGAGCATATCCATGTTCATCCGGAAATAGGATAGCCCGTGAACCCAGCCCCCGTCTTCCCCGCCCAAGATCGGAGCCCGCGCCAGAAACATCTCGTAAAGATAGGTCAGCCACGTCGCCGCTTCGGGAATATCACCATGCACCGCAATCGCGGTATCGAAGAGATAGTGAAAGATGTGCTGCCAGACGTGATTGGACAGCACCGCCGATTCCTTGTTGTTCACATAGGATTGGTAGAAATTCTCACCCCGCGCCCGAATCGCCTGCAGCAGCGCCTCCCGCTGCGGTGCCGTGAGTTGGTCATAGAAGATATCGTAGACCGTAGCCATCGAGAGCATGATGCGGCTGTCCCCGAAGTCATTGATCCGAGTGACCCCCGCGGGGTCCCACGTCGAGGCTTCCATGGCCCATTGCATGGCGGCCTCCCGGTATTTCGCTTCACCGGTCAATACGTAGGCCTTGCACAGGGGATCAACGCCCTGAAAGAGCTCACTGCCAATTTCCTTGGAGGCATCCTTTTGGATTTTGTCCGTTTTCGCCGCATCGTCCCCTTCCAGGTTCAGGATGCTGTGATCCTCATGAGGCGGGTCCTGTCCCACGTATCGGTCGGCCATCGCCAAGATGTGAGCCGCTTCCAGCGTGCCCGCGGCCTTCAACCGGAAGGCCTCCCACTCTGGTTTATCCACCAATCGACGGGGATGATAACGGGGAATCCCTGCCAAAAGTCGCTCCGCGCTGGGAGGATTCCACTCGTCGGATTCACTCGTGATCAGAAATGAATGCGTGTCCGACCACGGACCATCGTCTACCCGGTGCTGCCAAAACCAACGCCCCTGAGCCAACTGCTGGTGCGGGTTGAAGATGACCCAAGGTAGATCATTTCCCTCAATCAAGTCCGGCCCGTCGAATGCATCATTTTGAGACAGCCGAACATCGTAGCGCCGTCCTTTACCCGAAGTGGTCATCCACTGTAGCGACGGCGAGTTTTTCGGCGCCACCCGATCAAACGCAGGATCGGCCCAAGCCCGTCGCTTCGGCCGAATCGAAGGAAGATGGGCCAAATCTG
>CAXBOL010000216.1:0-7416 GCA_963977295.1 uncultured Opitutaceae bacterium | reverse complement strand
GGTCGAGGCGACGTGGCTGTCCATCTTCGGGGTGGCGAGCGTGTGTTACCGTTTGCTCATCACGGTCGCGATTATCCTGTTGGTGGCGGATCGTTACTTTGGGCTCGGTTTACTGGCAGGTGTGCTGACTTTCCTGGGGGCGTTTGTGATGCCGACGGTGAAAGGGTTTCGTTATCTGGTGCGCGAGCCCCGGATCGAAAGAGCTCGATCGCGGGCTTGGGCGTGGGCGGGCGGCGCACTCGCCGTGGTGCTTGGCTTCCTTATTTTTGTGCCGATGCCCAATCATTTTCGGGCTCCGGGAATCGTGCGTGCGGCCGGATCAACCGATGTTTATACGCAGGTGCCGGGATGGTTGAGTGAAGTGGTCACCGAACCGGGTGCACCAGTGAACGCGTCGACGGTCTTGGCGCGGATGGAGAGTCCGGAACTTGAATTTGCGATTGCCGCGGCTCGGGCCGACCTCGCGGAAGCGGTTGGTCGGGAGCGCCAGATGTTGTCTGATTTAGCGGCGGGCATAGAGCCCACCCGGGTGCGTAGGGAAGCCTCCGAGCAACGGGTTGCGCAACTGGAAACCGACCGCGATTCGCTGCAAATTCGGTCCCTAAGCAGCGGGCGGTGGGTCGCGCACGACCGGGATACTTGGGAGGGCACCTGGCTTCCGCGTGGGGTGCGTCTGGGTGAAGTCGTAGGCGACTCCACGGATTGGGAGTTTTTCGCTGTCATTGCCCAAGAAAATGCCAGTGAACTGTTTGGAGCGATTGAGCACGGCGCGGGAATTCGCTTTCCGGGGCACGCCGGTTTGGAGTTGGAGCTGACCAAGTGGCGAGTCGTGCCGGGTCGGCAAAACGTATTGCCAAGTCCGGCTCTGGGCTGGACGGCGGGAGGTCCAGTTCGAGTGCGGGCAGATGACAGCAACGGGGTGCGGACCGAAGAGCCATTTTTCCTGGTGGTGGGCCAGATCGAAGACGGAGGTGCGTTAGTGGCGGCCGGCCAGTCGCTCCTATGGCAAGGGCGGTTGGGGGTGATGCGATTTGATCTGCCGTGGACTCCCCTGATGGTCCAGTGGCCCCGCCAGTTCCGGCAATTGTTACAAGATCGGTTTGAGATTTAATCCCATGCCGATCCCGATGATCGAAGTGCGGCGAACGGAGCTGCCCAAAATCGAAAAGCTGCCAGCTGGATTGGATGGCTGGGTGCACCGGGCGCATGGCCTCTGGCATCCCCGCCGCAGTTATCGGAGCAAATTGGAGCAACGGGCTCATCGGGCTCATGCCGAGGCCCAGCGCCTTGTCGGGGTTGATGACGTTGACCTGAGAACCCAGCTGCGGGAGGCGAGGCAGTCGTTGCGGCGCGGGGGGCGAGAGTTGGCTGAACTTTTTGATTCCGGCGTGCCCGTGGTGGTGGAATTGGCGCATCGGGCACTAGGCCTGCAGGCCTACCCGGTGCAAATCATGGGGGCCTTGGGCTTGGGAGATGGCCGTTTGGTGGAAATGGCCACCGGCGAAGGTAAGACCCTGACCATTGCGTTGGGCGCGACGGTCTTTGGCTGGCAAGGTCGAACCGTGCACATCATCACGGCCAATGACTATCTCGCCCAACGCGACGCGGATACCATGAGGCCCGTCTATGATGCGGCGGGCTTGAGGGTCGCAGCCGTCACCTCGGAAATGAAGCACGAGGCGCGGCAGCAGGCCTATGCTGCGGATATCGTCTACACCACCAGCAAGGAGTTGGTGGCCGATTTTCTGCGGGATCGGCTGGGGCTGGGGCCTATGGCTGACCCAGGGCGTCGCACGGTGGCGCGCATGGTCCGTCAGGGACAGGATCAAGCCAATAAACGGATGGTTTTGCGTGGGTTACACACCGCGATTGTGGATGAAGCGGATAATCAAATGATCGATGAGGCGGTCACCCCGTTGATCATTAGCCAACCCCAGGAGAATGAGGCGTTGATCGCGTTATGTCGGATGGCGAATCAGGTGGCGGCCGGGCTGTTACCGGGGGAGGACTACGAACTCAATGTGCGCCACAAGGAGGTGAAAATCACGGACTTGGGCCGGGAGCGCATCGCGGCCTGGTGCGCGGAGGAAGGGCGTTCTCGCTTCAGTCAGCCCGTCTGGGTGGCTTCGCTGGCCCAGCAAGCCCTGCAAGCGAGGCACTATTTTGTTAAAGACAAGCAATACGTGGTGGTGGATGGCGAGGTCATCATCGTCGATGAATCGACCGGACGTCTCATGCCCGGACGTTCGTGGCGGTTGGGCTTGCATCAGGCGGTGGAGGCGAAGGAGGGGCTCGATATCACCTCGCCGAGTGAGTCACTGGCCCGATTGAGTTTTCAGCGCTTCTTTCGGCTGTTTCGTCAGCTGTCGGGAGTAACTGGAACGGGAGCCGAGGCGGCGGGCGAATTTTGGCGCATTTATCAGCTCCCCGTGGTCAAAATTCATACCCATCGGCCCTGTTTGCGGGAGGTCTGGCCGACGGAATACTTTGCGGCGGCCTCGGAAAAATGGGCGGCGGTGGTCGCGGAAATTGAGCAACTCCATGAGCAGGGCCGTCCGGTCTTGGTGGGCACTCGGAGTGTGGCCTCCAGCGAACATTTGGGGCGGTTGTTGGGGGTTCGAGGGATCACGTGTTCGTTGTTGAATGCGGTGCGCCATGAGCATGAAGCGGCAATTGTGCTGGGCGCCGGTGAGCCCCGGGCGATCACCGTGGCGACCAATATGGCGGGTCGCGGCACGGATATCCGATTGGGGCAAGGCGTCAAAACGCGGGGAGGATTGCATGTGATTCTGACTGAAATGCACGAATCCGGGCGGGTGGATCGACAGCTCCAAGGTCGGGCTGCGCGTCAAGGGGATCCGGGCAGCACTCGCACCTTTGTCTCGCTGGAGGACGACCTGGCTGAGCGCTTCGTTAACAAGTTTTCCCGGCGAGCCGTGAGTGCCTTGCTGGGGTCGAACGGTCGAGGCTCCATTGGAACCATGCTGGCCAAGCTCCTCTTCAAGCGGGCTCAATCGTCAGCCGAACAGTCGTCTTTTCGGCAACGCCGACTTGTTTTGGAGCAGGATCAGGAACTTTCCCAAGCGCTTATTCCGGGACAATCGGTCGACCAAATTTAGGGCGACTCGGGTGTTTTTTACTTTCCGCCAATGATTGTCGCTTGCCTAAACCCCTGCTTCACTGCCATCTCTTGGCCCCCCGTGAAGGAATATGCATTTGACTCATTTGCCAGAATGCCTGTTTTTGTGCGGTTGTTGTCTCCTAGGGTGTTTCCCCTAGGTGAATGTCTCAGTCTCTTTTGAAATCTTCCCCTTCAAAATCGTCGCGACAGTCCTATGCGATCGAACCTCTTGAGGCTCGGTTGCTGTTGTCGGCTACGATGATGCCGACAGTTTCGGCACTCGAAAACGGGGGCATGAGTGTGCAGATGGCGGATGTGGCCTCCCTGTTGGAGCACAATTTGGATGACCAAATTTCCTCTCAATCTGAGGCCTTTGGTGATCTGCCGTTGACGGCTTTGGACGACGTTTCGAACCAACATGAGCGGGTTATGTCGGACGAAGTCGCGGCGACTGATGACACGAAACCCGGTGACGATGAAGAAGCGCCTACTCCCGGTGCAACCGAAGTGGTCGATGACCAATCCAGAGTAACGCCCGAAGAGAATGGGGTCGAAGTGACTGCCACGGACGACCCTGTTCCGATTGATCCGAATCTTACAGATTCAATTATTTCACAACAAGTTACCTCGCTGAACTCCGGCCAGGGTCCACCGTCGCCAAGTAACTCGAATGGTTCAAATGCGATAGAAAGCCCCACTGGAACGGTAGGGGACACGCCAGCGGCTGGTTCGGCGGGAGAGGCTGAAATCTCGGTTGCGGATTACACCTTGGGGGCGGGGGAGACCTTAACGGTTACAATTTCTGGCACGGGAGCGGGGGAGTTTGATCAACTTGAGGTCGCAGGGTCGGCCTCACTCGCCGGGGCTTTGACGGTTCAATTCGGCAGTGGGTTCTCCCCTCAAGTGGGTGACACTTGGGACATCATTACCTTCGGCTCGATCAGCGGTCAGTTCAGCGGAGCCTCGGGAATCTTCGGCTTTGGCGATGGCACGGTCTATTTGGAAATCATCCAGAAAGCGGACCGCATCCAACTGGTAACCCGGGCCTTTGTCCACGGCACCGATAACTTCGTTTTCGATCTGGCGGGCGACAGTTTCAAAAAGGACCTCGGCGAGTTTTTGAGCTTTGGCTACTTTAACCTGACGACGGTTAATGTATCGGGCAGTTTGGATCTGGGCTCGTTCGCATTTGCTCAAGGTGACTTCACGTTCACGCGGCTGACCGATCTCTCCGCCCCCATTGGTGGTGGCACCACCCCGGTTTCCGGATTCACCATTGCGGCCGCTTCGGTCAATTTGTTCGTCGGTTCGGGTGGACCTTATTTTGTCGATTCGAACAACGATGGCACGATCAACGGCAGCGACACGCCGGATTCTGGAGCGGTTGGATTTGCCGCGTCCGATGTGAACTTCGGGCTATTGTGGGCGGCACCGAATGATTCAGCCGATGGCAATCGCTACTTTGCGGTGAAAGCCACCGCCGGCTCGGCCAGCCTGGTCGGACTTGGTTCTGACTTTGTGGTATCGCTCAACGGATTGACTTTGGAAATCAACCGGGCTGCTGCCTCGGATGGATCCGCGACCACCGCGATCGACTTCACGGCGTTGAGCGGTGGTAACTATGGCATCGATGCAGGCAGCGAAACCCTGACGCTCAACTACAGCTCGACCATCCGGAGTGCTTCGGTGTCTCAGGCCGTGGTGCAGATCGGGCAGTTCGTTTCATTTGAAGGCGGACTCGGATTGGAGAAGACGAGTGCGGCCACCATTACCTTGAGCGACGATTCGACCAAGAGCGCCGAACGCCTGGTTCTGTCGATGGCGAGTGCCCGAGCCTTTGTGGGCGTGGACGGTCCTTACTGGGTCGATTCCAATAATGATGGCACGATTGACGGTTCCGACACGCCGGATGAGAATTCGGTGGGCGTGGCCGTCGATGGGGTGAATCTCGCGTTGGCCCTGTTCACGCCATCGAGTGATTCCGATGCGTTGCGCTATTATGCATTGTCGTTGGTCGGCACCAGCGGAGCGCTGGTCGGGATCGACGGGGTCACGTTGGCGGTTAACAATTTCAAATTCGCGGCCAACAAGGTCACCGGCGGTTCGGCGGATTCGCCCGTCGTCAAATTCTCGGCCTTCTCAGGCGGTAACTTCTCAGTCGACGTCGGACCGGTTGGCATCGTCTTCGATTTTGATGCCGAAGTGCTGCAGGGATCGACGACAGATGCGACCCTCGCCTTGGCGGACTTTGTCTATGTGCGCGGTGGATTTGCTTTCGATTACAATCCGGGGGTGACGGAAACCCTGGGTGATTCCTCCACGCGCAATTTTGATGGCTTGTTGATCGGAGCCAATAACGTGCACGTGTTTGCGGGCCTGGGCGGACCCTACTGGCAGGACACCAACAGTGACGGCGTGATTACCGATGCCGATATTCCGGCGGCCGACGGTGCCATGGGCTTGGCGATGAGCGGAGTGAACATCGCGTTGGCCCTGCTGCGGCAGACCGGAGTGGCTGACGCTGCCGCGCTGGAATACACCGCGCTCAAGGCGCATGCGGACGCGGCGACACTTTTGCTGAACAGCGAACTGCTCCAGTTCGGCGCCTCTAATATAGATATAGCGATCAACCGCGCCAACGACCCGGCCGGACAAGTCACGGCGGGTGATTTCAGTTCGCTTGCGGGTGGTGGACTTTCTGTGGCGACGGGCGGCGATACTATTCTCATCGATTTCGACCGCGAAGTGCTGCGAGCTTCGGTGGGCCAGGGCACCCTGCAGTTGGCCGAGTTCGTGTATCTCCGCGGTGGATTCGCGCTCGAAAAACAATCGGCCGTGACGGCCAACCTGGTGGGAGGCGGCACCAAGGATCTCGATATCATTACGATTGGATCCTCGAATCTGAATCTCTTTGTCGGCAGCGGCGGACCCTACTGGACCGACTCCAACAATGATGGCGTGATCGACAGCAATGACACCCCGGATGCGGGTTCGGTCGGTCTGGCAGCCAGCGGCGTAAATGTGGCCGTGGTCTGGGGCACCCCGACGGACGATGCCGACGGGTCTCGCTATTATGCGGTTTCAGCCACTGCCGATACGGCCAGCCTAGTGGGATTGGGCAGCGATTTCGTGGTTTCGCTTAGCGGAATATCCGTCGCAGTGAATTATGCTTCCGACGGCGACGGGGTGAAGGACGATGCGGTGGTAGACTTTTCCGGATTCGCTGGTGGCCAACTTGAAGTGCCGATTGGCAGCGGTTCGCTCTCTCTAGACTATAATACAGCGATCGCGCGGGCCTCCGTGACCCAAGCGCTGTTCCAGATCAGCAGTTTCATTTCGTTTGAAGGCGGGCTCGCGATCGAAAATCTTGGTTACCGCGACCTCACCTTGAGTGACGATAGCACGACCAACGTTGAGCTACTCACCTTCACGATGACCGGCGTCCAAGCCTTTGCCGGAGTGGGGGGACCTTATTGGACGGATTCCAACAACGATGGTGTGATCGATGCAAACGACACGCCGGATGCAAACTCGATTGGCATTGCGGTCACTGGCGTGGATCTCGCCTTGGCGCTGATGACGCCGACGGACGAAACCGATGCGGCGCGTTACTACGCGCTCTCGATGACGGGGGACAGTGGTTCATTGGTTGGGGTCTCCAATGTTACTCTCACGCTCAATGGATTCAGTTTCACCACCAATGATGTGGCGGGTGTCGCCGATGATGCAGCGGTGGTGGACTTCTCTCAAATTGATGGCGGCGGGCTTTCGTTGGCCACCGGGGGCGAATCCGTGTTCTTTGATTTCTCCGATCGTGTGCTACGTGGTTCGACTGCTGACGGCATCTTGGCCGTCTCCAGTTTCGTTTATGTGCGCGGCGGCTTCGCCTTTGACTTCACTCCGGGATTAGTCGAAACGGCCGCTGATTCATCGACCCGTGATTTGAACGCGCTAATTTTGGGTGCAACCAACGTTCGACTCTTTGTCGGTTTGGGCGGTCCCTACTGGGTTGACTCCAATAACGATGGAGTCGTCGACGAGAACGATACTCCGGCCACGGATGGAGCTCTCGGTTTTGCGGCCAGTGGTGTTGATCTTGCGTTGGCCTTGTTGCGCCAAACCGGAGTCGATGCGGCCAACGCGATCGAATACACCGCGCTGAAAGCCCACGTCGGCACTGCGGCGTTCGTCGGATTTGCCGATCTTTTGACCCTAGAAGCGTCGAACATTGATATCGAGGTCAATAAAGCCAACGACCCGGCGGGGGTGGTCAAGGCGGGGGACTTCAGCAGTTT
>CAXBOL010000215.1:0-7459 GCA_963977295.1 uncultured Opitutaceae bacterium | reverse complement strand
ACTCGGGCGGTCGCCATCGTCGGCGAGCGGGCGCATGAGTCCGTGACGTGGTGGGTCATATGGCTCCGTATCGGCGTAACCGACGCACTCTTCCGGATGAGCGGTGATCCAGGCCGGGGGAGGATTCACATGGAGACGAATCATGACGGCGGCGTCGGGAGCGACGGCAGTGACGCCCGCGATTTGGCGCTGGGCGAGGGACACATCGAGACGGTCGTGGGCGTCGAGCATTTGCTCAAACCAGACATCGACTTGAAAAAGGCGGGTGCCGCGCGCCGCGAATTCAGCGATATTGCGTTGAGGCACCTCTTCCCACGACCAGCGGGCACCGGGACAATCCGAGAGGCCGTAGATAAGGGGAGCGACGGGTTCGTCGTTGAGCAGCAAGGTGGGGCGATTAGCGCGTAACTCGACGCGAGCGAAAATGGGAGACGGCATCACGTGATCTGATGCGGAGACGGTGGGATCTAGAAAAGATGAAAGGCGGTGAAAATTTAGGGAGAGGACGGGACGAGGTTGACCCATTCACGGACGCACGCTCAGCGTGAATTTTTTACTCATACCGATCTAATGAAATCCCATGCCGTTGTCTTTACTGCCCCCCATGTTGTTGAATTTCGGGAGGTAAGCTGTCCCGAGCCCGGGCCGGACGATGTGGTGATCGACGTCACTCACTCGTGGATCAGCAACGGCACCGAGGGTTCGTTCTTAAGGGGGGAGCGACTGGCGGGAGACACCGCGAAGAAGCCGGGGGATCCGGACCCCTTTCCGATGATTGCGGGTTACCAGAAAGTCGGGTGGGTGAGATCGGTGGGCGGGAACGTGAAAGATTTCGCGGTCGGTGATTTTGTTTTCGCCATCATGAGCTCGGTGGAAGGCATGTTTGATAATCAGTATGCCGGTCACGTTTCCCCCTCGGTCTGCAAGCAACACTTTGTGCATCGGCTACCGGAAGAGGCGAGGGATAACCCCGAGGCGTATTGCGGGTTGGTGTTGACCCAAGTCGGATTCAATTGCGGCACACGCCCGCGCATCGAGCCCGGCGAATTGGCCGTGGTGGTGGGAGATGGGCTGGTGGGTCAATGGACGGGCCAGGCGCTGCATGCCCGAGGCGCGCGGGTGGTGATGACGGGTCGGCACGAAGATCGGTTGGAGAAGTTCACCGATGGCGGTTGGGGGCAGGGACTCAAAGTGGTCGGAGACGGGGTCGCGGAGGTCACCGCCCTGGGGGCCGGACCCATTGCGGTGCTGGTTGATACGCCGGGTGACGCGAAGCTGTTTGATGCCTATCTGCCCCATCTGAAGCACGGTGGCACGATCGTGTCGGCGGGCTTTTACGGATTGGAGGGGTTTATTGAGATCCAACGCTATCGTTACCGAGAGATCGCATTTGATCTGGTAGCAGGGATCACGCGCGAACGCGTTGACACCACGATCGAATGGGTGCGGCAGGGCAAACTGGATACGTCCAGTTTGATCACGCACCGCTTCCCGGTTGAACAGGCGGCGGAGGCGTGGAAACTGATCGAATCTAAAAGTGAGCCGGTGCTCGGAGTGGTGTTGGATTGGAAAGGCGTTTTGCGATGAAGAGTTATTTACCCAAAACCATGAAGCGGCTGGTGATTCAGGCGCCTGGGGTCGTGAATTGGGCCGACGCACCGTTGCCGAAACCAAAACCGGATGAAGCGCTGGTGCGCGTGACGGGGGTGTCGACCTGTCCGCATTGGGATCTGCACATTCTTGGCGGCGAGCCTATGTTTCCCGGACAATCATTGACCTATCCGTATTTTCCGGGGCAACCGGGGCATGAAGCGGTGGGCGTGGTCATGGCGGTGGGGACGAAAGTGAAGAGTTTGGAGGTCGGGCAGGCGGTGGTGGCTTGGCGAGATACTGGGGAACCGCGCGCGGGCTTTTATGCGCAATTCAACGTGTTTCGCGCGGTCGATTTGTTGCCAGTGCCGGAGGATCGTTCGGCGGCGGAGTTGGCGTCCTTGGAACTGGCGATGTGTGTGGAAGTGAGTTTTCAACGCTTGGCTGAGCTGGAGGGCGTAAAAGGTAAACGCGTCGCGATTGCCGGACTCGGACCCGCAGGACTCGTGGCGGTGCAGTTGGCACGTTATCACGGCGCGACTGAAGTAGTGGGGATCGACGCGGTGGCTGCGCGGCGCGAGTTAGCTTTGACCCTCGGAGCGACCTCCGCCGTGAGTTCGGATCCAGTGGCATGGCCGGCAAACCGATCGGGGGCGCAGGCCGTGGATGTAGCGATCGATTGCACCGGAATTGCTCCTGTCGTGGAGTTTTTGTTACACCGCACGAAACAAGCGGTGGCCTTATTTGGGGTGCTACGCGAAGCGGTTCGCTACGACGGGGGATTGATGTGGGGCCCGGGAGTTACGCTGATCGGTTACGGGGATCACAATCGGGTGGCGGCCGAGACCGCACTGGACGCGATTGCGTCAGGGGCACTTGATCTATCGGCGCTGATTACGACTACGTTGCCGATGTCTGATTATGTGGAAGGCGTGAACCTTCTACGTGAGAAGCGGGCCATCAAAGTGCTGTTTGATCCCTGGGTTTGACCGGGAGTGATGAAATCGTCTGGCCGTCTATTCGGGGGGCGTATTTACGAGGTAAGCGGGAAGGGGCACCTATTGTGCGATTGTGCGGACGCGTCAATGCGATGGACACGCATTCAAAGATGACGTTTCAGCGCCGGGCCTCAGAATTTCCGTCTCGTCTTTTTTGTTCGCGAGCCAGGGCTCTCCGGCGCCTTAACGCCAACCGACGGGTTGCGTCCAAGCCTGTTTCGTCTGGCCGTCCCATGAGGGGTTCTCGTGCGCCTGAGACGAGGTGATGGTGACTCGGGCGTAGAGTGCGTCGGACGGCACTTCGAATCGCTGTTTCCGTCCCTGTTGCGTGGCGAGAACTTCACCGACGCGCCCCTTGCCGGTCGTCGCGGAGAAATCATGATCGACCCGAGTCCCGATCAATTCGCCGACGAAGGTGGCCTCAGTGTCGGTGCCCGGATTGATTTCGATTTCGATCACCCGCGTCGCGTGGTCATAGCGCACGGTATGCAGCGAGACTCCGGAACTGGCGTAAAACTCTCCGGCACGCATGGCATGGATCAGCGCGTTGCTGGTCAATTCGGTCGCGGCCACCATAATCCAGCCCTTGCCCGGAGACACCGTGCCACCGTGGTAGTAGTGGGAGTCATCGGTCGCCACCCCGAAGAGTGGAGCCTCATGCAGGCGGGCGATCCGAATGGTGTTCGCAATGTCCCAGATCATTTCGACGCTGGGCGCCGCATCACTACCCAGTTGATTGGTTCCAGGGTGACCGTTGAAAACCTCAAAGAATTGCTCCTCGACGACCGCGGCCAGGTCCTCGGCGGTCACCGCCCACCTGAAATTGGGATGATTGAGATGGGTTAGGATCGGTTGGCCGAGTGCTTCCTCCTGTCGAGCGGCGGCGCGGAGGATTTCCCGCATGATGTCGACGGTGGACCGGGTCTCGTCCTTCACGGGCGGGATGAGGTGTTCCAGGTTCAGGGCATTCATGTGCACAGGGCCGGATTCCGAGAGGTTGGAGATTTCTTCCGCTTTCAGAATGAGAAACTTCCCGGGCACCTCGAACTGACGGCGGAAGGATTCCAACGTTTTTAGAACCACCCCCGGTTCACCCTTTACGGTTTTCCACGTGATCCACTCGTCTCCAAACCGTGCGCGATATTTCTCCAGCGCGCCGATTCCGGCAACTTGTTGACGTTTTTCGATCTCCTGAAGGGACATCCACTTGTAGCCCTCGGCGAGCGTGTCGTGGTCGCTGAGCGTCGCGAAGTCATAGCCCTGGCGGTGGTAGTAATCCACGACCATTTCGGGGAAATCATTGCCGTCGCTCCAGAGGGAGTGTGCATGCGTGTTGCCTTTGAAATACGTTGTTGGCTCGGCCGACGTCAGAGTCAGGGCGAAGGTCGACGCGGCAAGAGTGGTAAAAATGGGAATACGCATGGAAGTGAACGACGTTGAAGTGTCGGGCTTGCGGGCAGAACCGAAAAACGGAGTGACGAGAGAATGTAACCTACCGACGGCGGGAATGGAGGAGCGGTCAAGTTAAAGCGGATAGAACGACAAAGCGCGGACTGCGTGCATTTCAGGCAACGAAATGACCTTCGAGAGCGAGGCGGAAGGGATGATAGGTGGGGAGATGGAGCGCTGGGCTCAGGTAAACATCTCCGGCGTAAGCGCAGATGATGGTGTCGGCGAAGAGGTGGGCTTTGGCGTCGGGGAGGAGTCCTGTCCATATTTAATGGATACGTAAGAATTCGAGGGTGCGGTCGACATTGTGAGCGAGGCCGTCAGCCTGTTACCTTATCCACAGTGAGGTCGGCAGCGCGGAGAGACTTAAAACCTTAGGTAGCTGTGGGACACATTCTAGATGATTTTCTGGCCGTGGAGGGCCGCGCAGATGGCACCGTAGTTGCCGACGGATTCCCCGAGGGGGGAGGGGGTGATTTTGCAGGCGGCCAAGGAAGGGCCAAGGCACTCGGCGGCGAGGACTTCGCGCATGACAGGTTCCACGAACGGTTGGCAGCGCAGGTAGAGGCTGCCGATGATGATGCGCTCAGGATTCAGGCAATCAATGAAGAGAGCCAAGGCTTGGCCAAGGCGGCGTCCAAACTCCGCTAGCACATTGACGGCGGTGGAATCTCCGGCTTGGGCGGCTTCATTGATCGTTTTGGCGGAGGGGTGGGTTTGTTGCCAGTTGAGCCAGTCGGTGGGACGCTGATCCGCGGGGAGAAACTCGATCAAATGCGGCATGGCGCCGCCGCTGCAGAAGCCCTCGAAGGAACCGTGTTTTCCGAAGCCGACCGGGCCGTTGGGCGCGAGGCGGAGGTGGCCCACTTCGCCGGCGCTGCCAGTGGCACCCTCCAGGAGTTGACCATTGAGAATGATACCCGCACCCATGCCGGTGCCGGCGGTGAGGTAGATGAGCGATCGGCAGTCTCGGTTGAACCCAAAACGCCACTCGGCCAAGGCATTGGCGTTGGCATCGTTCATGAGGAACGAGGGCGCACGCAGCTTGTTGGATAGGATCTCCGTAACGGGAATTGCGTCCCAACCGGGCAGGTTGGGCGGACTCAACACGGTGCCAGAAGGTGCATCGAGGGGGCCGCCGCAAGCGATGCCGATGGCGGTGGCGGATGGGAGCGGTCGGAGGCTGGCGGTAATTTCATCCAGCGTGGCGTTGGGCGTGCTGGTGGAGAACCGCGCGAGTTCGCGAAGACCACCGGATTCGGACCACTGACATATAGCCGTCTTGGTGCCGCCAATGTCGACGCCGTAGATGAGAGATTCAGATGAGCTAGGGATGGGAGAAGGAGACATTGTTCGACTGAGCGGAAAGGCGTAACCCCTGCGGAAAGACTTCGGGATCGGTGCGGAATACCAGAGTGTTTAATCCGGTTGAAACGGTCACGGTAAATTGTTCGCCGGGGGTGATGGCGGTGCCGTTGAGCCAAGCTTGCTCGAGAGGAGAATCCATACGGAATGTGACAGGCCCGGCCGAGGCTGCCTCGAACTGCGTGGCGAGAAAGAGGTCGTTGATGCGACTGCGATGGGAAAAACGCTCTTCGTAGTCCGAGGAGGGAATAGTGCCGTCGAAGAGGCTGTAACTGGTTTGCCAATCAGGGAGCGTAAAGTCGCCTTGGAGCACACGTTCGACGCCGAGATGACGGTTGCCACTCCACGCCAGATAGAGATGCCATTGGCGGGCGAAGTTCCGGGTGGAGTTGGATTGGTAGGGGCCGGGCTTGCCCAGTTCGCTGAGGAATTTCACCAAGTCCAACCGCTCCTGCGGGAGCAAGGAGTCGATCAAACCGGCCGGCATGACGGAACCGATATTGGTCCGGCTCGCGATGTTGGAGAGCGCCACGGAAATCTCTAGGTCGGCCGGATTGCGCAGGATGAGTTCTTGCGCGGTTTGGCGGACGACTACCCCGCTGAAGGCTTGGTCGTCTTTGGTGGTCACGAGCGTGGCGTGGTAACCTTCCTTTACCTTGTCGTTGGGGTAGAGCAGTGCTTCGACAATGTAGTCGGTGGGCGCGCTGGCGCCGATGCTGGAGAGATCGGGGCCGACTTTACCCCCGGCACCGGAGAGCGCGTGACAGGCGGTGCACGCCAGAGCGGATCGATGATAGATCAATTCTCCGCGGGCGGCGTCGCCGTGTTGGTCTGCTTCGGAGGCAAGTGCAATGAGTTGGGCGGAGGTCAAGCGTTCGGCGGGGAGAGCGAGTCCGGCTTGTTCGAGAAGCACGCGCACGAGAGTTTCGTTTTGGCTGCCTTCGCGCGCGGGGCGAAGTCCGGACTCGGCGACGGTGACGGGGAGCGGATTGGCGGGGAGTTGCGCGGCGAGAAAGGCACCAGCGTTTTTGATGGCGAGCAGGCCGCGCCAGAATTGATCGGCGGAGGCGGGAGTGGTCGCGCTCCGGAGTCGTGCCTCCACGACGGGCCAGTGGGCTTTTAAGTTCTGGGTGGCCAGTCCCAAGGCAGCGCGATCGCGAACGAGTGGGGTAAGGGTCTCATCGTTGACGAGTTCGAGTAAGGTGGTGGCAGCGGGTTTTCCACCGATCGTGCGGATGGCGATGAAGACAGAGTTGAGGAGGGCGCCAGGCGCTTGAGGGAGGCGTGCGAGGGCGCTTAGATCGGGAATAAAGGCGGCGAGTTTCCACGCCCCGACCAGTTGCACGGCGGCCTGTTGCACGGGTAGATTGGAAGCGTGAAGAAAGTGGCTGACCGCGTCGAGTGAACCGGCTGGTTTGACGTCGCGCAGACGGGCGGCTTCACCGAGGGCATTTAACCCGGCGACGGTGGCGGCTGGGGTGAATTCGGGCGAAGTGAGGGCGTCGAACAACAATCGAAGCTCGGCCGGACTGCCGGCGTTTTGGATCAGGCCTATCCAGGGCCCGGAACCGTCGGAGGGAATGCCGCGTTGGGCGAGGAGGTGCCCCAGGACGGGAGCGGCTTGTTCGGGGGGGGTGGCACTGAGGCCGAATCCGAGTTGGGCCTCGTGGAGGTCGCGAGTTTCCGCTGAGGCGGCGGTGGGCCAGGTGCCTTCGGCGACGGCGGTGAGCCAGGGCTCAGCGAGATCGTTGATGGTGAGCCAGAGGGCGTAGTCAATGAACGGATCCATCGGAGTGTTGAGCACCTCAAGCGCGGCTGCGGCGCTGGCGGCAGTGGGGAACCGGGCGAGGGCGCGCACGGCCTCGAGTCGCACTCGAGGAAACGGATCGGCGACGAGGGCGGTGAGGAAGGCGGGGTCGTCTTCGCCCGCGAGAGAAAGTGCGCGGACGGTGGCGGCGCGAGTGGGGCCAGAGGGGGAAGCGAGCAGCGACTGGGCGACCGGGATGAGGGGCAAATTGAGGGATTGGCGGAGCCAGAGGGCTTGGAGTCGGGCGGCG
>CAXBOL010000214.1:0-7475 GCA_963977295.1 uncultured Opitutaceae bacterium | reverse complement strand
AGAGCAAGTCCCCACGGGCCAACGAGTGGATCAACTCGAAGCGTAGACGATAGCGCTCCGGTTGATTGACGTCGCCCGTCATCACCCAAAGCCGCCAGCCACGATCACCGTCGAATTGGGACGCGACCAGACGTTCGTCGCCTTCGGGCATTTTCGGGATCTTAAGATCCAACCACAAGGTGAACGGTTGTGCCCGGTTCCAAGTCGCGAGCGTGTCGGGTAGATCAACTTCTCGCAGCGCCGCCTCGTTCGTTGCCACCGGCACCAGATCCTGCGTCCAAGCTGAAGGGATCTCGATCGCGTCCGGATCAAAGTCCCCTGTCGCCAGCCACGCCGCAAAGGCGTCTTTGCGTTCGGCTTTCAACTTATCGAGACGGCGATCCGAAGCTTGAAACGCCTCGCGAATTTGCGGCCACTCGGCTCGGTGCTCGGGTCGCGGTATCACCAGATTCGGCTGGGTGTCATACGCGTTGCCGTCCATAATCGGACCGTCGATGTTGTTGAAGAAGGCGGAGAGCTGATAAAAATCCTTCTGCGTAATCGGATCGAACTTGTGGTCGTGGCAGGCCGCGCAGCCCACGGTCAGTCCGAGGAAGACGGTGCCGACCGTTTCGGTGCGATCCTTGGCGTAAATCGCGCGATATTCGTCATCGATCGCGCCGCCTTCGCTGGTCGTGGGATTACACCGACTGAACCCGGTGGCAAGGAGTTGCTGGTCGGTGGGGGCAGGCAGCAAATCGCCCGCGATTTGTTCGACGGTGAACTCGTCGAAGGGCTGATTACGATTGAAGGCGTCGATCACCCAATCGCGATAGGGCCAGATCTCGCGGTAGTTATCGAGGTGCAGGCCGTGGGTGTCGGCGTAGCGCGCGGCATCGAGCCAGAAACGAGCCTGATGCTCCCCATAGGCGGGGCTGGCCAGCAGGCTGTCGACATAACGGTCATACGCGTCGGGGCGGGTATCGGCGACAAACGCGGACACTTGCTGCGGCGTCGCGGGCAATCCGGTGAGGTCCAACGCCAGGCGCCGGGCGAGCACTTCACGGTCCGCGCGAGGGTTCGGGGCCAACCCCAATTCATGTTGCTTCGCGGCAACAAACGCATCGATGGGTCCGTTGCCCCACGTGGACGCTGGGGGTGCGACCTTCTGCGGCTTCACGAACGCCCAGTGCCCTTCCCAATTGGCCCCTTGTTTGATCCAATCCCGGATGATGCCTTTTTCGGCATCGGTAAGTGATTTGTGGGAATCGATCGGCGGCATGATCTCGCTCTTCAGCGTGCTCGTGATGCGTTGATACAGGGGACTCTTTGCCGGGTCTCCGCGCACGATCGGGGCGGCGAACTCACCGTGCGGCGCGAAGGCATTGGCCTCGATGTCGAGTCGCAGCTCGGCCTTGCGGGTATTCGCATCGGGGCCGTGACAGTGGTAACAGTTTTCCGAGAAGATGGGCCGCACGTCGCGATTGAAACTGATCGAGCCGTCGTGCGTTGGCTTATTGGTCACGGCCGCAAAATTGGTCGGCGGACGCTTGAGCGAACCGCTTTCCGAAAACTCCGCCTGTTGGTAAGCCGTCTCCGGGGTCACCGAGGCGGGCGTCTCCGACAATTCCGGCACGACGTGTTTAGCCGAGAATCGCATGACGCCGAGCACGACCAGCGCACTGATGGCTGCGGAAACGGCGACCCACTTCCAAGGCTGGGTCAGCATCGTGGGTTTGGCGACGGCAGGCGGCGAGGTCGACGCGTCGAGGGAAGGCGAATCCGGATGGTCGATGAGCTCCTCGGCATGCAGCAGCTCACGCACGGCTGGGTTACTCAGAAACTGGGCGTGCAGCTGGCACTGTTCGACATAGAGCCGACGCGCGGCCGGATCGCGTTCCAAGATCGCATTGAGGGTGGCTTGCTCGGCCGCCGACAGCTCACCGGACAGCATGCGCGCGATTAGATGTTCCAACTCATTCATGTTCATTCTCCTCCAATTGATTGATGCACTCGTGCAAGGCCTTGCGCGCTCGATAGAGAATCTGCGTCACATGGTTTTCCTGAATCGCCCGCTTTGCTGCGATCGCCTTAATCGACAAATTGGCGTAATAAAAATCGCTCACCACAAAACGCGACCGATCCGGCAGCCGGGCCAAACACCGCTCGAGGCGGCCGAGACTTTGTTCGTTTTGGTCACCAACCGTTTCACTGAGCTCGGCTAGGTTTTCGAGGAGCTCGTCTCCGAATCTCAACTGGTCCCCTTTCCGCTTCTTCAACAGTGCCAGGCTCTGAAAATAGGCAATGCGATACGCCCACGCGGTGAAGCGATCGGCGCGCCGTAATTCGCCCAGCTTCGCGAAAATCACGCGATTGCTCTCCTGCAGCACGTCCTGCGCATCCGCCACGTTCGCCACCAAAGAGAGTATATACGCGAGCAACTTGGGCTGCATCTGGCCAAGCAGCTCTTCGTAGAAATCGAGGGGTTGGGGGTCTTCGCTCAAAAGGGGTAAAACAGGGCAATGGAAGCGGGGCGGCAGATCAAGGTATCCCTGACACGCAAAATATTACAAATAATCTCAGATTAGTTGAAATAATCCCTCCAGCGCCGGCGCAGGCTCCGCGATCATGACGGAAAAACCGGAGGGCCTCCGGTTTGATAAAAGGGTAGGGCGTGACCGCTGGGCGCGCCGTCGAATAAAGGACGGTCCAGCAAACCGCGGACGGCCCAGCGGTCCGTCCCTACCTTGCCCCCCTCCACTGAATCCAGAAATTTTTAACCACAGATCCCACTCAGCGGGACAGATGGCTTACGCCTTCGCCAAGGCTACGGCGCACAGGTCACTAACCGTTACGCGATGCAACCCGTCAGCTCGGTGTTTTGGATATAGAGGATCACTCAATGCGGTGGGAATTGAATCTGTGTCCATCGGTGTTCATCTGTTCTTCAAACGCACTATCTTCGCGCTACCGCGCTCCGTGCGGTTAAAAAACAAACCCGTTCAGGCTACCGATCCGCGGCAGCCAGCGCCAGCATGAGCACGATATCCGCTTGTCCGCCGATGGTCGCTTCTTGGCAGACGAAGTCATGGGCGTTGTCGTAAAACACCATGGCATCGGTATTGAACCGCTCAAATGGATCATCCGCAGGGACGGTAAAATACTGGCTCATCGACGCGTGAGTCGACCGCCGGGTGGGTCCGGCGGAAAAGGCGCCAACCGGGAAGCGTTTCAACAGTGCTGCCGTCGGACTGTAGAGATTGCGCAAGGTATTGGGCAGTTGTTCATCATACAAAAACGAGACGCCCCATGGGTTCCGGCCGAACACATAGTCCAGCATGTCGTCAAACAATTGGCCTTCCGCCGCACCCGCGGGATACGACGCCTTCGCGGCATTGGCAGACCCCACCCACCGAGTGAGACTGCCCCACACGTAACGCGTCGGCATGCCCCAGGGCTGTCCCGTCCCCGCCGCGTGGTCGGTGTAGGCCGAGACCTCCTCGCGCAACGCCGCGATCGCATTCGCATCGCCACGTTGGGCCAATTCCCAGTTGGCCAGCCAATGCCAATCAGCCCAGCCCACTTGACGCGCCACCCCCGGTTGGTGCGCACGGGCCAAATCCAGAAACTCAGGCCGCTGGGTCAACCGGAACAACTCCAGCGCCGCCAACGCCATCTGGTCGTTGACCGAATTGTCGCGGTAAAAGTCATTCACTTGGTCGCGCTCAAATGCCGTTAGGATCGTATCCTCCATTTGAGCCCGCGCCACCATGCGCATTGCCATCGCTCCATACGTCACAGCGACCTCCTTCTGCCCAGGTTGATCGGCAAAAACCCGCGCGCCTTTAGCCAAGGCCGCCGCGGCCGAGGCGAGATGGACGCGAGACAGCGCGGTTAGGGCGGGCCGTTGGCCATCCAGTTTATCATCGGCGGGCAACCGCCACCCTTGGTTGTGATCCACCGCGTCGCCGACTTGCACGATGAAAGTATCCGCATCGGGCATCAATTTGACCAAATAATCCAAGCCGTGTTTGGCCTCATCCAACAGGTCCGGAAGTGCGGTCGTGCTGAATTCCCGACCAAAAATGTCGGGCGCAATTTCGTAGGCCAACAGCAGATGGTAAGCCGTGTAGGCCGTCGTAAGCGTAAACTTTATATGATCGCCCGCGTCATACCACCCTCCGCTCACATCGACATACCGGGCGGGTTCCGTCGGGGCCCAAGCCCCGTTGGCGAAATCGCCCGCCGGAGCGGAAATACGGGCCTTGGCATCACCCCGGTGCGAGGCCCTTCGCCAAAGCACGGTCTCGGTGCCCGAGCGCTGCATGCGCAGATGCCGCAGCGGCAAACTCGCCAACTCCGCATAGGGTCGCTCCCGCACCTGAATCAACGCATCCGCCGCGCCGGGGACCGTCAGGGTATAGTGCCCCGGTTCACTGACGGGGGTGAGACTAATGCGGTGGTGAAACGAAAATGGGGAATGATCATTAGACCCGATCTCCGAGGGCATAATCCGACCGGCCAGGACCGTATCGCTCCCCTTCGAAAGCGCCCATCGCTCGCCGGCTAAATCCCGCTCGCTCATCACGATCACCTCCTTGCGCTGATCCGGCGCATAACCCTGCTGATTCCACCGCACCCACGCCTCTGCCGGTAATGAAGTCGCCGCGAGCAGGGCACACCCTAAACCAAATAATTGGGGTAAATTCACGCTTCAACCCAATGCACGGAATATCGTATTCGCAAACGTCTTACCGCGCGGAAATGTTCGTTTCGTTGTTGACGTTGACGGAGACAAAAAGAGGCGGCATCGGCCGCCTCGATTTTGACCCATTCCGGTTGGGGAATTTATTCGGTGCTGATCAGTTTGGCGAAGCGCTTCCGCTCGCACCAGAGCAGGAATCCTGCGAGACCCACGACTGCCAGCACCGGCGGTTGCGTCCAACCGCCCTTCGCCAAAAACACATTGAAGGCGAGAATGTTGACGATGATCGGCCCGAGGATCAGCAAACCGAAATTGCGAAACTTCGGCCACGCCACCAACGCCCCGCCGAGGAGCTCCAGCACCTTGACGAGACCGAGAAACCCGGAGCCGTAAAGTGCGCCGATGAACATGGCGGGAGGACTGCCTTCCTCCATCGGAGGACTGGGCAGGAAGTTGAGGAAGTAGTTCAGGCCGAAGACCACGAACACGAGGCCAAGCAGGCCACCAGCGATTTTTTCTTTCATAATAAAGGATGAGTTAAAGCGGACAAAGGGAGGAAAAGAGTGTCGTTCCGGCTGATCACACGACCCGAAAGACGAGCAGTTTGGACTCGGCACTCCCCTTGATCTCAAACGCCTCGGCACCGTGCTCAACCGCGAGCCCGTCGCCCTTACCCAGAGTTTCGCCCATTACCGAAACCTCGCCGGCGATGACTTGAATCCAAACGTGAGGAGTCTTAGCCGAGGCGGGCACCGTCAGAGAATGCGCCGCGTCGACGCGCCCAAAGTAGATCTCCGCGTCTTGCCGAATCGCGGTCGATCCGTCGCGTCCATCGGCCGAAAAGAGCATATTCAACGTGTTGGGCTCCGCCTCCTCGCCGAGCGGTTTTTCACTGTAGCGCGGATCGCCCCCTTTTTCGTTCGGCGTAATCCACACCTGATAAAGCTGCGTTTTCTGGGTGGTCGAAGGGTTAAACTCACTGTGATAAACCCCGCGACCGGCGCTCATGTATTGGAGGTCGCCCGCCTTGATGATGGCGCCATTGCCCATGCTATCCTTGTGCTCGAGTTCGCCTTCGACGACGTAGGTGAAGATCTCCATGTCGGCGTGCGGGTGCCGAGGAAATCCCCCACCCGGTTGCACGGTGTCGTTGTTCATGACGCGCAGCGAGTGGAACCCCATGTGATCGGGATCGAAATACTCGGAGAACGAAAACGTGAAGCGGGCTTGCAACCAACCGTGGTCGGCTTGGCCCCGCTCATGGGCAGGTCGCTTCGTGAGGATGGGAGAGAAGGTGGTGTGCATGGAGCCACTTTAGCAATCGCGGACGATTTTGACCAATACCTTGTTTTTGGGCCGCCATACGTTTTAGTTATACCTCTCATGGAACTCCGTCACCTGCGCTATTTCGTCATGGCCGCCGAAGAGGCCAACATCAGTCGGGCCGCGGCGCGTCTCAACGTCTCCCAGCCGGCGGTGTCGCGACAGATCCACGACTTGGAAGACGAGCTGGGGGTCGCGCTTTTCGTCCGCGAGCACCACGGGTTGAAACTGACCACCGCCGGCGAGACCGCCCTCGTCCAAGCCCGGGAATTGCTCCGCCAATCGGGCACGTTAATCGAGTCGATGCGCAGTTTCGCCCGCAAAGGAAAAACCGCCTCGCTCAAAGTGGGATTTATTCCGTCGGCCCTGCCCGGACTCCTCGCCGAAGGACTGAAGATCTTCAATCGCACGCACCCCAACGTCTGCGTGCAAATTTATGAGATGAGCCCGAGCGAGCAGGAGAAAGCCTTGGCCAATGGGGAAATCGATCTGGCGTTGCTCGGCGCGGCAAGTCCCTCGATCAAGCGTCGCTATAAATCACGAGCAATCCGCCAGGCCCACATGGCTGCGATCGTCCCCCAAGATCATCCTCTGGCCAGTCGCACGGCCATCGATCTGGCGGAGCTCGCCGATGACACGTTCATCAGCCTGCACGAAAAGCATTTCCCGAGTCGTCCGTTGATCATGGCCCGCCTCTTTGAGCGGGCGCGGATCCAACCCGAAGTCGCGGTGCATGCCGCCGGACTCACCGAACTCCTTGGTCTGGTGAGCGCGGGGGTCGGCGTCGCCATCGTGCCCGACGATCTTAGCCGCCTGGCCCATCCCGGGGTGGCGTTCCTCACCCTTAAACGCCCCACCCTCAAACTCACTTCCTCGGCCGTCTGGCGCGCGGAGAATACCCCCCACGCGATCACTGATCTGGTCGACCTGCTCGAAACCGCCGGACAACAGTGAAGCATCCCGCCGGTTTTTTCAGCCGAGCTCCCACATCCCCCAACCACCACAAGACATGCGTAATCTTTAGTGCATTTGCTTTCCCCGCTTTACGGGCCCGTGAGTAAACGCTGACGTTAATTGCCCCGAGCCCCAATCTGCTTCCCCACCTATGAAATCACGCCACTTTGCGGGCATCCCCGCGATTCCCTACGAAGGTCCCGGCACGGACAACGCCCTGGCCTTCCGTCACTACAACTCCGCCGAGGTAATCGACGGCAAGACGATGAAGGAGCACATGCGCTTCGGCATCGCCTACTGGCACTCCTTCCGGGGCACCGGCGCCGACCCGTTCGGCCCCGGCACCATCGTGCGACCGTGGGAAACTGGCAAAGACGAGCTGTCCATTGCCAAGACGCGTATGGATGCCGCGTTCGAGTTTTTCCAAAAGATCGATGCCCCGTTCTGGTGCTGGCACGACCGCGACATCGCGCCCGAGGGCAAAACCCTCCGGCAGTCGCACAAGAACCTTGAT
>CAXBOL010000213.1:0-7479 GCA_963977295.1 uncultured Opitutaceae bacterium | reverse complement strand
AACTTGCCAGAGTTTTGCGCCTTGGATGTGAGTTCGGCGCATCAGGTTGCGCTGTCGCTCCAAGATCGATTTGCAGGAGAGGAAGCGTTGCGGGACGTGGTGACGGGTATCGAGCAACGCCTACGATTCCTCGGAGAAGTGGGACTGGGTTACCTCACATTGGACCGTGATTACGGTTCATTGTCGGGAGGTGAATCTCAGCGGGTGCGGTTGGCCACGCAACTGGGCATGGGATTGATGGGCGTGATTTATGTCCTCGATGAACCCAGCATTGGACTTCATCCGGCCGATAATGGTCGGTTACTGAAACTGTTGCAGGAGTTGCGCGACCGGGGAAATACCGTGCTCGTGGTGGAGCACGATGAAGAGACCATGCGCATCGCCGACGAAGTAGTGGAATTGGGGCCGGGGGCGGGAACTGAAGGTGGACGGATTCTTTTCCAAGGCACTCCCGAGGAGATGATGGCGGCAGGGGCCAAAGGGTCCAACAGCGGCCCATTTTTGGCGAAAATCAGTTGGGTGGAAAAAACGGCAAAACTCAAGGTGCCGGCGGGGGAGTTTCTCACGGTAAGAGAGGCGCGCGAACACAATCTGAAAGGCGTTGATGCCCGGTTCCCCGTCGGGCTTTTAACCTGCGTGACGGGGGTTTCGGGCTCGGGGAAGAGCACGCTGGTGAACGACATTTTGGCGGCGACGGCGGCGCGTAAACTCAATGGCGCCAAATCCATCGCGGGCGCGCATCGTCACGTGGAGCATTTGGAGTTTTTTTCCAAGTTGGTGCAGGTTGACCAATCGCCGATTGGTCGGAGTCCGCGATCAAATCCTGCGACCTACACGAAGTTGCTGGACCAACTGCGTGACCTATTCTCGAAAGTGCCGCTCGCCAAAGTTCGGGGCTATAAAGCGAGCCGCTTTTCGTTTAACGTGCGCGGGGGGCGATGCGAACGGTGCCAAGGGGATGGTGCGATCAAATTGGACATGCAGTTCATGGCGAACGCGTATGCACCTTGCCCCAGTTGCAACGGGCAGCGGTTTAATCGTGAGACCCTCGAGGTGAAGTTTCATGGCCACTCCATTGCCGATGTGCTGGCGATGACGGTGAGCGACGCGATGGCGTTGTTCCGCAACATCCCGCGAGTGATGGATAAATTGGATACGTTGGCGGCGGTGGGCTTGGGTTATCTACAACTTGGGCAATCGGCCACGACACTTTCAGGTGGAGAAGCGCAGCGGCTGAAGTTGTCGCTGGAACTTTCCAAACGCTCCCAGGGCGACACCCTCTATATCCTGGACGAGCCGACCACGGGTCTACACTGGCTGGATATCCAGCATCTCATGGATCTGTTGTTTAAGTTGAGGGATGCCGGCAACACCGTGATTGTGATCGAACATAATCTGGATGTGATCAACCTCGCTGATTGGATCATTGATTTGGGGCCGGGCGGCGGTCGGGACGGGGGAGAAATTCTCTATGCAGGGGACCGTCAAGGCATCGACCACGAAGCCAGAAGTCTCACGGGCCAAGCACTTAAGCGATGGGCCGAGCCTCTGGCCCATCGCCGTAGGTCCAAAAAAGATTGAGATTTGTGAATCTTTCCCCGCGCAAGGGCGTCTCAAGCCTTTGAATCCTGTTTTCCTTATGAAAAACTCTCTCACTTTAATTGTTACTGTAATTGCCCTCGTTTTCGCGACGGGCTGCCAAAATTCCGGTGCTAATGAGCGCCGAGGAGCGCAGTTAGGCGCTCTTGCGGGTGCGGTGATTGGCGCCGTGGTCGGCAATCAATCGGGCGAAGCCGGGGCAGGTGCCGCCGTCGGAGCCGCGGCGGGCGCGGCAGTGGGCGCCGCGGTGGGTAATAAAAAAGACCAAGAAGAAAATCGACGCTACGAACGCGGCACCGTCAGTGCTCAGCCCATGCGCGATCAGTTTGGCTATTCCTTTGAAGACTACATGGCCGTGATGACTGACGATGAAGTGGCGATTTTGCAATCGCGGGCCGAATTACGTCCCGAGGTGCCGATGTCGACGCTGCTCACCGATCAAGAAAAAGCCAATTTGCGCAAACGTCGGGCGGCCAATCGCACGATCGGGAATTGAACTAATCTGCTGATTGAGACCGACCGGAGTTGCCAAACTCGGTCGGTCCAGACGTGCTGAACGCCATGTCAGAGCACGTCGCAACTCTCATTCCCCCCACTGGTGTCGCTTACGATACCGACGCGGCGTTGGACAATTTTCTCGCGGCAATGGCGGCGCGGAACCTGGAGCTCTACCCGGAGCAAGAGGAAGCGATTCTCGAACTCTACGCGGGCAGTAATGTTGTCCTGAATACCCCGACTGGTTCGGGCAAGTCGCTGGTGGCATCCGCGGCGCATTACCGGGCTTTGTGGGCAGGGGAACGGTCCGTTTACACGTGCCCAATCAAGGCGTTGGTGAACGAAAAGTTCCTTACCATGTGCCGAGATTTTGGTCCAGAAAACGTGGGGATGATGACGGGCGATGCGTCGGTAAACCCCGGCGCACCGATTCTATGCTGCACGGCGGAAATTTTGGCCAACATCGCGTTGGCGCGCGGGCCGGCCTCCGATCTGCGGGTCGTGGTGATGGATGAATTCCACTATTATAGCGACGCCGAACGGGGATATGCGTGGCAGGTGCCCCTGCTGACCCTGCCGCAGTGCCGGTTTCTTCTGATGTCAGCGACGTTGGGCGACACCGCCTTTTTCGAACGTGAACTGACCAAGCTGACGGGGGCTCGATCAGTGACCGTGAAGAGCGACCGCCGTCCGGTGCCGTTGGAGTTTGAGTATTCCGAAGTGCCTTTGATTGAGCGAGTGGCCGGGTTGATGGAGAGTGGGCAAACTCCAGCTTATTTGGTCTATTTCACCCAGCGTTCAGCCTCCGAGTCCGCGCAGAGTTGGATGAGTCTGAATCTGACCTCCAAAGAAGAAAAAGCGGCGCTGGCGACAGCGCTGGAAAAGGAACGATTCAATAGTCCGTATGGCAAAGATATGAAGCGTTGGCTGCGGCACGGCATTGGCGTTCATCACGCCGGGTTGCTGCCCAAATATCGCATTTTGGTGGAGAAGTTGGCGCAGCAGGGACTCCTCAAATTGATCTGTGGCACCGACACTTTGGGAGTGGGAATCAATGTGCCCATTCGCACGGTCGTATTCACTCAATTGTGGAAATATGACGGACGAAAAGCGGCGGTGTTGAGCGTGCGAGATTTCCGTCAAGTTTCAGGCCGGGCGGGGCGACGAGGCTATGATGACAAAGGCCTCGTGGTGGTGCAGGCCCCCGAGCACGTAATCGAAAACAAGCGAGGTGAGCTTAAGGCCGGAGGAGACGGAAAAAAGAAAAAGAAGTTTGTCCGCAAAACGGCGCCCCCGGGGTCGGTCGTCTGGGACGATCGCACCTTCGAAAAACTCCAGACGGCACCCTGTGAAGAGCTTTCTTCGCAACTGAACGTATCGCATGGCATGCTGCTGTTAATGCTCTCGCGAGAAGCCGACGGGTGTCGGGCTTTGCGCGACCTGATCAGCATCTCTCACGAAACTCCGCATAAGAAGGCCCAGTTACGGAAAAGAGCGTGGCAGCTGTTCCGGGGCCTGTTGCAGCGAGACATCGTGGGCTGGATTCCGCCGACCCCGTCGGGTCGAAAACTACGGGTCAATGTGGAGTTGCAGGAGGATTTTTCCCTGCATCGCACCCTCTCGCTCTACTTGTTGGATACGCTCCCGTTGCTGGACGTGGAGGCGCCGGACTACGCCTTGAATGTGCTGACGCTGTGTGAAGCGATCGTGGAGGACCCTGACGCCATTCTGAGGAAACAACTTGATCGGATTAAGACCGACGCGATGAACGAGATGAAGGCCGAAGGCGTGCCTTACGAAGAGCGTATAGAGAAATTGGATGCGCTCGAACATCCGAAACCTTTGCGGGAGTTTCTCTACGACACGTTCAACGCCTTCGCGGCGCAGCACCCGTGGGTGGAAGATGAAAATGTGCGACCCAAGTCCATCGCGCGGGAGATGTTTGAGCTGTATGCCTCATTTAGTGATTACGTGAACCGCTATGGCTTGCAGCGGAGTGAGGGGCTACTGTTGCGCCACCTTTCGCAGGTCTGGAAGGTGTTGAGTCAAACGGTGCCAGATTCGGCCAAGACCGAGGATGTGGTGGAGATGGAAGAGTATTTCCGGGAACTCATCCGTGGGATTGACTCGAGTTTGATTGAGGAATGGGAACGCCTGCGGGATCCCGACTACGTCGCCGCCGAAGTGGCGGAAAAGCCCGAGCGACCGGCGAGTTTCGATCTGACGCGAGACACCGTGGGGTTCGAGCGTCTGGTGCGGTTGGCCGTTCATGGGATATTGCAGGATACTGCCGCCGGAGACTGGGAGGCGGTGGCCGAGCGAGTGGGATCTACGCCGATCGCTGCGGAAGATGCGTTCAGGGCTTACTTCAAGCACCGGGGCCGATTCCGGCTCGACCCCGAAGGCCGGGCGAAAATCCACACGTATTTTACGAAAGACGGGGATGCGTGGCAGATTGATCACGTTTTGGTCGATACGGAGGGCCTTAATGACTGGATGCTGCGGGTAACCTTGAGTTTGGCTGAATGTCGGACCAGCAACGCGGTCGTCTTGCGATGGGATAGCCTGGGGCCGGTGGCGTAATTCGAAATTTTTGCAACTTGGGGAAACCTTGCGGGGTAGTGAAGACAACGCGGCCGATGTTCGGACGCCTAAATCTTCAAAACTTACCCTCATGAAAAACACGTTTCGTAACTCTCTCACCGCGCTGACCTTGGGCGCCTTATTCTCCACTTCGGTCTGGGCGGCAACTCCCGGTCCCGGCTATGTGGATTTCGGTAAATTCACCCCCACCGCCGGGGAGCAATTTGTGCAAGTCGACATCAATGGAACCCTGCTCAAACTCGCGGCCGCCTTCACCCAAAATGAAGACGTGGAAATCTCCGAATTGATTAAAAGTCTGCAAAGCGTGCGCGTAAATGTGCTGGGCTTAAACGATGATAACCGGGTCGAAACCACCACGCGAATCAACGAAATCCGGGCCAATCTCGATGCCCAAGGATGGAAGCGCGTGGTGACCGTGCAGGAAAAAGGCGGCGACGATGTGGCCGTTTTCATTAAAGAAGCCAGCGAGTCCGAGATTCATGGCTTGGTAGTCTCAGTGATGAGCCACTCCGGTGAAGCGGTGTTGGTGAATGTCGTCGGTAACGTGGGCATTGAACAGCTGGCCAAACTGGGCGATCGGCTGAATATCGATCCCCTGCGCAAGCTCGACCTGAAAGCACCGATCAAAAGCTAATTGCGGCACGCTTACGTTCACCCCCCATCGAAATTTCCCACTCCCAAGAAGCCATGAACCCGGACCCTTCTCTCGCTGCCCCGACCCCACGTCATCGTTTTCGTTGGATGCATTGGCTGCTGATCGCCGTGGCCGCCTTGGCGGTGGTCGCCGTCTTGCAAATCGCGAGTCTATTCTCGCTGGTCAAGGAGGCTGCGGACCTGCGCGAGGTCGTAATCGATACCGCGAGTATCCCGATGCAAACAAAGGTTCAGTTCAGCGTCGGTCCCGCCATCTTGGGCATGGGGCGAGTGGCCGTTTCTTTCATCGATGAGGCACCTCGGGAAGCCAAACAAGCCTTGGCCGCGATGCGCCGCGCGAGCGTAGGGGTCTACGAGTTCGATCGCGCCCCCACGGACGCGCAACAGATCGCGCTGTGGGAGGCCACCGAACAACGGGTCAATCGAGACGGCTGGCAAAGGATCGTGAGCGTAAACGAAGGCAATCAGTCGGTCATGATTTTCATGCCTCAAGATTCCGATGCAACGGAGATGCTCGAGGTGTGTGTCGTCGTGTGCGAAGGTCGGCAGTTGGTCATTGTCTCCGCCGTCGCCGACTCGGCGCCACTCATGGCTTTGGCCCAAGAGCAGATGGGCGACTGGGCCGCGTTGAAGATCCGCATCTAAGCCGGCGATTCAGGAGATGCGATGGGGGCGCTCCGCTTGACCTGCGGGGGGGAGCAGTTTTTGCTGGAAAGGTGCCGCTTGCCACCATCGCCCACCTCGACGCCGATGCCTTTTTTGTTTCGGTTGAACTCGCGAAGCGGCCGGAATTGCGCGGAAAGAAAGTCGCGGTCGGCGGGCGGCAACGAGGAATTATTTCCTCGGCGAGTTATGAGGCACGAGCCGTTGGAGTCTACACTCCCATGCCCTCGCAACGAGCGATGGCGGTGTGCCCCGACTTGATTCTGTTGCCGCACGAGGGAGATTACGGCGGCGTGTCCCGACAGATGTTTGATATCTGTGAGACGCTCACGCCGTTGGTGCAACGTAACTCGATTGATGAGGGGTATTTAGACTTAACTCCGTGTGGATTTGCGGATGCCACGGAAGTGGAGGGGGCGGTGAGGGGACTGCAGCATGAAATTTGGCGTCAGCTCTCGATTCCTGTTTCGATGGGCATAGCGACCAATCGCTTGGTCGCACAGATCGCGAGTAAACTACGCAAACCGCGAGGGTTTGTGATCGTGCAACCCGGAGGAGAGGCGGAGTTTATGGCGGGACTGGATATCGGTGAGATGCCAGGAATTGGCAAAAAAACGGTTCCCAGGCTCCACGCCCATGGGATCAAGCAAGTGAGAGATATTTTGCAGCGCAGTGACTCTGAACTTGCGGCGCTCTTCGGCAGTGGTTGGCGAATGTTTCGCGATCGTTGTGAAGGTTATGACCCGCGGGCGGTGGAGCCGGAACGTGAGGAGGCCAAGAGCTATTCCCAACAAAGAACTTTCGGGCAGAATATCGCCGATCTCGGGGAAATCGAAACCATCACCAAGGGGATGATCGATCATTTACTGGTCAAGGTTCGGCAGGATCGGACGCGGGTTAAAACGATCACGATCAAAGTCCGATATGCTGATTTCACGCAAGAGTCGGCGGGGCGAAGTCTGTCCGGGGCCACGGATATCGGTCCCCCGTTTTACGCGCTGGTGGGACCTTTACTCAAGAAAGCGTGGCAAAAGAACCGGGCATTGCGCCTCGTCAGCGTGAAACTTTCCGGGGTGGACGAAAGCCCCGCTCAATTGAGTATTTTTGAAGCACAGGATGATAAGCGGCGGAAGCTGGCGGCGGTCATGGATCAATTAAATCAGCAGGGGGGCAGAGCCTCTTTGATTCTGGGGCATCAGCTGGAATCGCAGCGGCGTCCTTTCCCAAAATAAAATAGTGTGTAGAATCTGGCCCGTTTGGGTGCAAAATAACGCAGTAATTCTATCGCCAACCCTATCTTCACTTTGGATTCTTTCTGCCGCATGAATGGTCAAACCCCCACCAATTTGCCAACCTTGAGCGCGGCTCCGTCCACCCGGTGGTCGATTATGTTGATGCTCGTCTCGAGTGTCTGTGGGTTTGGCCAGAAAGCGACGCTCAACGGGTTTGTGGTCGAAGAGACCT
>CAXBOL010000212.1:0-7495 GCA_963977295.1 uncultured Opitutaceae bacterium | reverse complement strand
TTGGAGGACCAGGCGCTGATCTCCGAAACTGAGCGAGAGATAGAGGTTTCGGCACGAAACGTCGAAGCGTCGTTTAACGCAGTCGCGCAACGTTACATCCAGGCATTTTCCGAAATCGACGATGAGTATCTTCGCGAGCGGGCTGGGGATATTCGCGATGTGACCTCCCGCGTGTTGCACAACTTGATGGGGCACACGGCCGAGAATCTGACCGAGTTACTCGGCCGCCGGATCGTGGTGGCCGATGACATCGCTCCGTCTGATGCCGCGACGCTCGATCGCTCTTCGGCCATGGGGCTGGTCACTCAATCTGGCAGCAAAACAAGTCATGCCGTAATCGTCGCGCGATCGATGAAGGTTCCGGCTACCGTCGGGGTGCGGGACGTGTTGTCGAAGATCCAAACTGACGATAAAATCATCGTCGACGGTTACGACGGCGTGGTGATCATCCATCCGAGCGAGCAGACGCTTTATCGCTACGGTGAGCTGCGGCGCGAAAAGCAGACCTTCGAAAAGCACCTGCTGGATGCGGTGCACGAAAACTCGGTGACGCTGGATGGGCATCATGTGCCAATGCGGGCGAACATCGAAAAAGAGGACGAAGTTGATTTTGTGAAAGAGCATGCGGGTGAGGGGGTAGGACTTTTCCGTTCCGAATACCTTTATTTGGCCGCCCCCAAAGTGCCCTCGGAGGAGAGTCAGTTCGAATCGTATCGGACTGTGGCGGTAGCTTTTCCGTATGACCCCGTGGTCATTCGCACGCTGGATTTAGGTGGAGATAAGCCGATGAGTGGTGCGCCCCATTTGTTTCCTCGGGAGGATAATCCGTTTCTTGGTTTTCGCGCTATCCGGTTTTGCCTGGAGCACGTGGATATCTTTAAGTCGCAACTCAGAGCGATTTTGCGGGCGAGTGCGTTTGGCAACGTGCAGCTGATGTTTCCGATGATTAGCGGGACACGGGAGTTGCGGGAGGCCAAGGCGATTTTGGAAGAGTGTCGGGCCGAGTTGCGGGCCGAAGGACAGGCCTTCAATCAAGATATGCCGGTCGGCAGCATGATCGAAATTCCGAGCGCCGCGCTCACTGCCGACAAACTGGCGAAGGACTGCGACTTTTTCAGTATCGGCACCAATGATCTGATCCAGTATCTGATTGCGATTGATCGGGTGAATGATCGCACGGCTCATCTTTACGAACCCGCCCATCCGGCAGTGCTACGGGTGATTCAAACCGTGGTGAAAAGTGCGCATGACGCGGGCATCAAAGTGAGTGTTTGCGGGGAAATGGCCGGAGATCCCGTTTTTGTGCCGTTGTTGCTTGGACTGGGCGTGGACGAACTGAGTATGACGCCTCCGTTGCTGCCGGCAGCGAAATTCCTTGTTCGCACCATGAAGATGACGGAAGCCGTTGAATTAGCCAATCGAGCCCTCGCGATGGACTCCGCGGGTGAGATTGAAGCGCATTGTCTCGAGTTTTACCGCGAACACATGCGGTCAAGAGGCTAGGCTCGAGGAGTCGGAGTTAAAAGTTAGCGGACGACTCCACCTGTGCACCCGGTGCGATTTTGAGTTCGCCGACCGAGGTGCATAATTCCTGATCGTTTTTCCACAAAGTGACCTTGAACGGTTTGCTGGCGGCATCGGTCTCCCAACGCCATTTGCCAATCGAAACGAACTGGAGCGGAGTCCCTTCAGTTTCACTCAACCCGGGTCCGTCGCCGCGGATAAACAGTCGATTGCCGATCCCAATATAGGCCGTGACGGTGAGGCGAGTGAGCCCATCGGAAGAGAGTGAAGGTTCGGGGTCGGGCTCCTCATCAAGCGGAGCGGAATCCGGCTCGGATTCGTCGACCGATGCCTCGTCGTCAGGGGCCTCGGTTTCGATTTCTGCCGCGGGAAGAGGGACAACTTCGGCGACATCATCGGCTTCGGGTCCGAAACTGCTCTCAGTTTCGGCATCGTCGTCGGAAAATTCCGGAACGTCGAGGGACGTTTCTTCGACTTCGATTTTTGCGGTCTCCCGGGGGGGGGGTGGCAGGTCCTCGTCGAACAGCGACGGCACCACTTCGATAACCTTTTCCTGGGACGCCCGGGGTTTGACATTCGCCTTCTTCTTGGGAGCCGGGGATGGGTCGGCGGTTTTCTCCGAGGCGGAGAGCTTCGCCACTACCTCCGAAAAATCTGGTAATTTGATGGCCGAGGGAATCTCTGTTTTAAGGCTTTCGAGCATGAACAGGATTTTCTCGAACTGCGGAGTGAGATCGGGCGCCGACGGGCTTTTGACTCGTTTGAGACTAGCTAGTTCGGTCTGCAGGGCGGTCAGTGAGGCGGTGTGAGACTCGATTGCTTTGGTTTGAGCTTTGCTGAGGTCGTTGAGGGCAGATTGCAGTGCTCCGATCTCGGTGGATTGTGAGGCTCCTGATTCTGTTTGGGCGGCGACTCTGGCTTTTTGGATATGGCCGGGAAGGTCTTCGACTGTGCGCAGATTTCGTTTCGTGATTTCCGCGATTTCATGCAGGCCATTGGCGGCGATGCTGGCTTGATCGGCAGCAGACGAAGTGGTGCGAACTAGCGCTTCCAGCGCGTTCTGGCGCTCTGTGAGTTGTTGGTCTTGAGCTCGAGCATAGTCGATGATGAAGGGGGCCACCCCGAGCGCGACACCGACTCCCGCACAAATCACCACGCCGACGATCGTGGCCGTGCTGGGAGGCGAATCGGCGGTGTAAGCCAGAAACGCTGCGACAGCGAGGAACACGGCATCGCCAATGATAAACGGAAGCTTGGGAAATTTAGTGGCGTCGTCGGGGAGTTCCATGGGGAGGGCCTATGCCATCCAGTTCTGCGCCCACCGACGGATCGGCTCAAGACGTAAAGCGGAAGTAACTGCGTGAAAGACACGGTTTTGGGGTGACCTCTGGCAAAGCTTTGGGCAATTTACGGGAAGAGTATGAACTATCCCAATTTCGTTCGGATTGAGCAGGAAACTGCGACCGACGGCCCGCAGTATTTTGTGGTGTATACCCGAGACCCTAAGATGGCGGTGAAATTTGCCGCCGAGATAGTCAACGGCGTGATCAAACCCGGCCCGATTCAACGGGTTTCGGTGCCAAATTCGTGGGCGGGCCAATATTCTCGCTACGCCAAGTTACTCGCTCAAGCCGAGGCGTTTTTCCGGGCTTCGCTCAACCCTCTGGAAAGTAGTGGCGGCCGTATCACTGTGGGGGAGCCGGAACACTGAGTGGGGGGCGGATCCCCGTGGTCGCGGCGCAGCGTGTCGGGCCGCTTGCTCAACTCAAGACTCAGTGCGTGGCTCGCCAGATACGGACGGTGAGCGCACCAAGCATGCCGATACGAATTGCGCCTTCGAAAGTGAGAATCACCAAAATCCACTTTAGCTGACAATTTCGGCGCAAGGCGTAGCCGAGTAGGGTGGTCGCCAATATCGCGACAATGTAGGCTCGCCCGAAATTGGGCACCAGCATCATGCCCAGCCAAAGCCAGTAGATCATCAGGCTAATTGTCCACCCGGCCGCGACTGATTCCCGAGGGCCGGCGGTCCGTGGATCAGTGCCAAGGTTGATCTGTTTCACGCCGAGCAAGCGTTCACTCATCACCAATTGCACCAGCTCGAAGAGCATGAACAGCGGCGCCAAGTAGGAGATGAACGGAGGCAGAGACACGAGATAAGGTGTGGGACGATCGATTCAGGCAAAAAGCGCGGAAATGATACAAGTGGACAAAGTTCCTCAAACGCAACTGGACGGGGCAGGGAGTGGGGGTTGCCGCAATTGTTTCGGTGAAGCATGATTTATGGCGTTGCGCCGGACGGAGGCAATTTAGAGCCTCATTTTTCCATTTCAGCTATGAATGCAATCAACCTAATTGAGACGTTTCGAGCCGCTGGCCAGGGCCACGTGTTTGCCTATTACGATCAACTCAGCAGTTCAGAACAAGCCACTTTGTTGGAACAGGCCACCGAAATCGACGTCGCCGAAATTGCTCGTTTGAAGACCGAGCTGATTGACGCCGATGCTGCCGCGGCGGTGGATTTGTCAGATTTGTCGCCAGCGCCTTTCGAGCTTCGACCGGAAAGTGGCGGCAATGCAGCGGCCTGGGCGGAGGCCCTGCTGATCGGTGAAACGGCGTTACGGGGGGGACGCGTGGCCGCGTTCACCGTGGCGGGAGGGCAGGGCACCCGGCTCGGTTACGATGGCCCAAAGGGCACCTTTCCAGTGAGCCCCGTGCTGCACAAAACTCTCTTTCAGGTATTTGCTGAGAAGATCGCTGCCGCCAGCAAACGCTACGGGCGCGAAATTCCTTGGTTGATCATGACCAGTCACCAGAACCACGCCGCGACTGAAGCCTTCTTCGCGGAACACGATCGGTTTGGTTTGGGGGAACAACAAGTCTGCTTCTTCCGTCAAGGGCGCATGCCGGCGGTTGATTTTGAGGGCAAGATCCTACTCGAATCCAAATCGAGTATCGCGATGTCGCCCGACGGGCACGGTGGTTCATTGCGAGCCCTCGATCGCAGTGGCGCTCTGGATTTTCTGGCCGACCGCGGGATCGATACCATCAGTTATTTTCAGGTGGATAATCCACTGATTCGCGTGATCGATCCGACCTTTATCGGTTGGCACATCATGCGAGGTTCTGAGATGTCGAGTAAGATGGTGCCCAAGGCTTACGCCGGCGAAAAGGTCGGACACTTTTGTGAGCAACGGGGCAAAATCGTCGTGGTGGAGTATTCGGATCTACCGGCATCAATTCAGGAAGAGACCAATGCCAACGGTCAGCTGCGCTATCTCGCTGGCAGTATCGCCATCCACGTGCTTGATCGCGAATTCGTGCGCCGCTTGGCTCGCGGGGGGGAAGGTATCGCGTTGCCGTTTCATCGGGCTAACAAAAAGATCCCGGCGCTCAATGCGGCGGGTGAGATCGTTAAACCAACCGACCGGAATGGCATCAAATTCGAGATGTTCGTCTTCGATGCACTGCCGTTTTCCCGTAATCCGGTGGTGATTGAAACACGTCGCGAAGATGATTTTTCGCCGGTTAAAAATGCCGAGGGGGTTGATTCACCGGCCACGTGCCAAGCGGACCAACTCCGCCAGTTTACCCGTTGGGCCAACGCCCACGGCGCGGCGGTGCCGATTGATGCGACAGGATTGCCGAGTGTCGTATTTGAGGTTGCCCCAAGTTTTGGATATGACGAAGCCTCCTTCGCCGATGCCTGGGGGGCGGCTGATCCCAAGCCGACCATCGCCAGCGGAACTGTATTAGCTTAACCCTCTTTCTTTACTACTTTGACCATGACCACGATCGAAAAGATTAAAAACGCCGGTGCTGCCGGACAACTCCTGCCCTCCACCGTGGAAAACGCTACCACCTGGCTCGAAGCGGACTTACCCGAATGGGTCGCCGCCAGTGTGGATGACCTCGTCGACCAATCGGCTTGGGATGAGTTAAATGATCGCTTTTATCGTTATTTGGCGTTCGGCACTGGTGGCATGCGAGGTCGCACGATGGGCCGGATTGTGACCGATGTCGAAATGGGCACGCCTGGTCCTCAAGGAACGCCTGCGCACGCGGCTGCCGGCTCGAATGTCCTCAACGATTTCACCCTCGTGCGCGCCACGGTGGGTCTTTTCCGCTATGTGAAGAGCTTTCTCGATGCTGCTGATCGCACCGAAGTGCCGAGTTTGGTCATCGCCCATGATGTGCGGCACTTTTCCCGGCATTTCTGTGAGTTGGCCGCGTCGACTTGGATCAGCTTAGGTGGTGATGCCTTTATCTTTGGCGGCCCTCGCTCCACCCCCCAGTTGAGCTTCAGTGTGCGTTGGCTTGGGGCTCATTGCGGCGTGGTTATCACGGCGAGTCACAACCCGCCTCACGACAACGGGTTTAAGGCGTATTTTGAGGATGGTGCGCAAGTCGTGCCTCCCCACGACGCCGGGATTGTGGCACAAGTAGGCGAAGTTCCTCTCAACGAGTTGGCCTCATACCTCGATATCAATATTGATCGGGTCGTGATGCTCGGCAAGTCGGCTGACGATGCTTATCTGGCGGCAGCGGCGAAGGCAGCGATTGATCCCTCCGTTTTCAAGCAAACGAGTCTTAAAATTGGATTTACGAATATTCACGGCGTCGGGGGGGTCTCGTCCGTGCCGTTGTTGTCACATGCGGGGTGTCGCGTTACGGAAGTGCCCGAGCAAGCGGAGTTCGATGCTCGTTTCCCCACCGTTAAGTCGCCCAATCCGGAAAATGCTGAAGCCCTCTCCATGGCGATTGCCATGGCCGATGCCAAGAATCTCGACGTGGTGGTCGCGACCGACCCCGATTGTGACCGGATGGGCTGTGCCGTGCGTGGAGCTGATGGCAAGATGCACCTCCTGACCGGGAATCAAATCGGCTCACTGCTCGCGGATTACCGAATCGGCAAATACAAGGAACTCGGTTGGATTCCGGCCGAGGGATCCCCGCAAGTAGCGATGGTTAAGACGTTTGTGACGACGCCGTTGCAGGATGCGATTGGGAAGGAGCATGGCGTCAAGGTCATCAATACCTTGACGGGCTTCAAATGGATCGCCGCCAAGATGCGTGGTTACGAAGCAAAACTCACGGAGGCCATGCTGGCGGAAGGAATTGGGCTTGATTACGACGCCACTCCGTTCGAATCCCGGGCCAAGTTGTTGCAGAAACACAGCACATTTTACGCGTATGGCTGTGAGGAGAGTTATGGGTATTTGCCCAACGATTACGTGCGGGACAAAGACGGTAACGCCGCCTGTCTCATGTTCGCCGAACTCTGTGCAGCTGCGAAGATCAAAGGAGAGACGGTCCTCGATCGGTTGGACGCGTTGTATCGGCAGCACGGTTATTTCATGGAAGGCACGATCAACCTTTATTACGAAGGGGCAACAGGGGCGGAGAAGATCAAGCGCATCCTCGATACTTACCGTTCGGACACACCGACGGCGTTCGGAGATGTCGCGGTGACGAAGTTCCTCGATTTCGGGGTGCAGGATATTCGGGATGCTGACGATGAATTGATCCCCAAGCAGGACCTTTACGTGGTGGAGCTGGCCAACGGTTATAGCTTTGCGGCGCGGGGGAGTGGAACCGAACCCAAGATGAAGTTCTACATCTTCGCGAACGCCCCGGTCCCGGCCGGAGCTGACCTGTCCGCCGTCAAAGCGGAAGTCGCCGTCGAACTTGACCGCGTAAAAGCCCTCATCGAATCCGACGCGAAAACTCGCGCTGAAAGCTGAATCGAATTCGGTAACGACCGCAGACGCGGAGTTTTATCGGAGGGCCCTCGGTTCGAAGCATGTTCTGGTAGGCGAACGTCCAAAACTGAATAGATTCGTTTCAGAACAATTTAGAAGGGACAGGCCGAAAGCAATCGACAGATATCAGAATATTGAATTTGGTTTGGTCATCATGAGGCAGGCGCGGATCAAGTTGGATGCGGAGAAGGAGGAGGCGGTTTACCACT
>CAXBOL010000211.1:0-7522 GCA_963977295.1 uncultured Opitutaceae bacterium | reverse complement strand
GCTACTCCCCCATGCCGCCTCGCACCGGTCCCATCCCCATGCCACAGCCCACTCGGACCACCAGCGGAGCGGGCTGAGCGTAGCCCCGCTCGGACATTCCCGCCCGGCCGGTTGCGTTCATCTCAATGTTAACTCTGTTCCCGACCACATCATGTCACGCTTCTCGACCTCCTTCGCTGCGGCTCTGTCGCTCCTGCTGATCTCTTCCGTCCACGCTCACGAGCACGACAGCGATGCCCCGCACTTTGCCACAACTGAAGTGGGGCCCGGTCTCTACATGCTTTCCGGCGTCGGCGGATTTACCGGCGGCAATATCGGAGTCTCCATCGGCCAGGATGGCGTCGTGGTCATCGACGATTCGATGCCTCCGTTTCTGCCCCAACTCACCGAGGCCTTGGGTGCCCTCACCGACCGCAAGGTCGATTTCCTGATCAACACCCACCTGCACGGCGACCACATCGGCAACAACGCCACGTTTGCCAACTCCGGAGCCTACATTGTTTCCCACGAGACCCTCCGTAGCCGCCTCCTAAGCCAAAGCACGGCCGAAAAGCCCACGGACCCCGCCTCGGTTCCGGTCATGACGTTTTCCGAAGAGATGTCATTTTATCTCAACGATCAACCTGCGCACCTCATGCACGTCCCCGCCGCCCACACCGATGGCGATGCGATCATTCACTTTCCCAAGGCCAATGTCTTGCACACCGGCGACGCCTTCTTCCACGGATTATTTCCCTTCATCGACCTCGACAGCGGGGGTAGCGTTGCCGGGTTCATCGCCGCGCAGGAACGCATTCTTACCCTCGTCAACGACGAGACGAAAATCATCCCTGGTCACGGCGAACTCGCGACCAAGGCCGATTTGATGCAAGACCTCGCCATGCTCAAAGACGCCTACAGCTTGGTCATAGCGCACGTCGCAAAGGGCCAAACCACCGACGAGATCGTGGCCGCTAATCCTCTGGCAAAATACCATGATGGCTACAACTGGGGCTTCATCACCACCGAACGGATGACGCGAACCCTTTGCCGAGAACTCGGCGCCAAATAGAGCGCCCTCCCCACTAACTCGATCCACCCGTCCTTGGCCGCATGAGGCGCAACCGAGCCGCGCTCAAGCTCGCCATACTCATCAGATTAGCAAATCCCAGACGAACACTGCAACTGCCTGGGTGCGAATCGAAAGGCGCTTTGGCCAGGCCCGAGAGCGACTCTCCGCCTACGTGTCTTTGCTCACCAACCACCTAGGGGTTTTACCCTAGCCGCCAGATTGACTTCAGCAGTAGAACCGAGTGTCCTTGCTCTTAGGATCAGCCAGTTGTCGGAGATCCTGAATCCTCCCTATTTCCATGCCTTTCAACCAAGCCCACCGATCGAAGGGATTCACCCTCGTCGAGATTATGATCGTGTTGGTCGTCATCGGGCTCATCGCCGCCATGGCCTTGCCCGCCTTCCAACGGGTTCGCACGAAAGCGCGCTACGCCACGGCACTCAATGATCTGCGCACCTTTTCAGCCGCGTTCGATACCTATGCGTCGGAAAACGGCGCGTGGCCGATCGAGGCAGCCTCGGGTATCGTGCCGCCGGAGATGATTGACCGACTCAAGATTGATGTGTGGCAAACGGTCACGCTGGGCGGCGGGCAATGGGATTGGCAATACGCCGTGGGTGGAGTGACGGCCGCGATCGCCATGACCGGCAGCACCCTCTCCGATGCCGAAATGGCCGAGTTCGACCTCCTGCTGGACGATGGAAATATTTCCACCGGAAGATTCCGCCGAATCGGAGCAGGCAGCCCGACCCTTGTCATCGCCGAATAACGCCGTTCCGCCCAAGCCCAGTCATCAACGTGAACGGCTCGACTGCGGAAGATCCCGAGCAAAAGCGGATTATTCCAAACCGCGGCCATTAATAACGATTATCGGGGTCAGCTAGATAGCGCTGAAGTTCCTGCGCAAATTGATCTCGATCACCGTAGCGGTCACGCATGGCGTCCAAATACCCCTTCGTATGCGCGTCATGGCTGAAGAGAAATAGCACGGTCAGAGGGTTATTCGGTAACGCATCATCCTGATAACGCCGATACCAGTCGAATGCCCGTGAAGCTCCTCCTAAGCCGAAGAGGTAACTTCCCGCCACCGCCATCAGCAGCACCAGCCGCAACTTTCGACTGGACCAAGCGGAAAAACAGGTCCGATACCACCCGTGGAAACTCAATCCCATGGCCAATAGGAGCATGCTTTGGGAAAACAGGTTATATTGGTGCAGGTAATGACGTTTGCTCATGATCAACGTCAGCCCGAATCCAACGCAGACGAGCACCGCAATTTGTCCCCGCTCCCGACCAGAAATCTGGGACCGTGCCACCGTGGCGAGACCCACCACGAGTGCCGCTCCATACAACCCCCGATTCTCCCGAAAAAACAGCTCGAACGCACCGGCCCAATTTGCATTCGTCGCCACCGTATGGAGAAAGGGCACCGGGTTGAAGACCAGCAACATTGTCCGGGCGAGATAATCACTGGCACTGGCCTCGCTCATCACCAAACGGAACACACCGTAACACACTGGAAAGACCGCTACGAGTCCGGCGACCAACAACGCCACTGCAGTGACTCCCGCCAAAACCCTGCGTCCCACCAAGTTCACCGGTTGCCACCATACGACGCACCCAAACCCAGCCAAGACCATTGCGAGCTGCCGCAACCGAACCATCGGCAGTTGTCCGATCGATTCAAAGTTCACCCGCAAATGAGCTGCCAACCATAACGCCGCCCCGGCCACCGCAAAAAAAATCAGCGATGCTGCCCCGCGCCGCCCCCAAGAAGATCCGTCTTTCGGCAAGTCTTTTGAGCCGAACGATCGAACCACGACCCAACTCACCGCCAAAGCCAGAAAGCAAATCCCTGGAAGTTTGGAGAGGTAAGAAAACCCGACGCTCAAACCTCCCAGCGCCATCCACCCGGGAGACGTCCAGCGCGGACTCGATTTCAAACCGCGATCCGTGCAAAACAACGCCAGAATACCGCCCCAGAACACACACATGAGTTCGGGCCGAGTAATGAATCCGTGGAAAACCAATCCACTCGAACCACAAAGTAAAAGGGCGATAAGCCCCCCGATAAAAACACTCCCCGAAAGTTGGTATCCGAGGAAACCTCCCGCGATGATAAATCCAATCACCACCATGCGACTGAAACTCCGCTCTGCACGGATCAGCGGTCTGATTTCATGCAAGGGCTCGGGACTCGCGGCAAATCGCTCCAGATTCCACACCGGAAGGTTTCCCCGCTCGTGTTCGAGGCGATAGTTGAGGGCTAGTAGATATTTTAGGGGCACCCCGGGCTGATCGATCATGTTCGGCGCCACATCCGCGTTGATCGACAAGGCGTCCACCATGTTGTGCACGTTCATATCCGCGTTACGAAACCAATGATCGGATCGCTCAATCTCCTCCAGGCTCACCCAAGTATTTATTACTCCAATACCAAGCAGAACGAACATCGCGAGAGAGGCCAGACGAAGGTTCTGATCGGCGCCTGTTACCGAGCCGGTTGGGGTTGAATGAGGACTTACCGTCATGAGCGTTTTCTGAGCATACAGAGAGTTGCGGCGAACGTGGAGAACATCCGGTCGAAACCATTTAAACAGCCGAACCAAGTCAATTCTGAGACGGAAACCTTCAAGGACTAGATCCGCTCCTGTCTAAACGATCCGCTCGCATGGTCGATTCACTCCCTCAGACCGGCGTGGTCAGGCAAAGTCACTTGTGGGGGAAATCCTTTGCCTCATAGGCCTGACGGTTAATCTCGCCGAACCGGTGCGGGGTATCAAACTACCTCTCTCCCGTTCGCCCCATGACACGCCTTGCCTCTCTCCTGATCACCCTCATCGCCATTATCATGGCCGGATTCTGGATGAGTCAGGCCACGTCGGAACTGGCGTGGTATCGAAATTTGGATATGAATATCCACAACATCGATGATGCCCTGTCCTTCAATGCCGGGAACTCCCCTCGTCTGGTCGATCAACCCGGTCTCCCCCTGAAATATCTTTTGTCGCTGGATTATCGAGTCAGACATTTCGCCGGCAGGCTTCCCGTCCACGATATGAACGAATTCAGTGCCAGTTCGGATTTGTTTCCTATCATTGCCCATCTGGTCGAAGTCGGCCGCGTTCACAGTCAAATTCTGGTCCTGCTCACCATCCTGCTCGCCGCCGGATTCGTCAGGCTGGTTTCAGGCAGCAGTTTGGCCGCTGCCGCGACCGCGGGCCTGCTAGCGGGAAGTGAAGGTCTCTTGTTCCATGGTTTGATGACGCGCCCAGAACTCCTCTGCGTCACCTTCGGCAACGTCGCCGCGTTGGGTTTCACGTGGTGGGGATTGCAAACGCCACGTAGCGGATACCGCACTTTGGCTTTAGTGCTGGCTGGGGTTTTTGTCGGGCTTTCCGTTTTATCAAAAATTCCCGGCATGTGGTATCTGGGGGTTTGCGGACTTTGGTGTTTTTTGGCTCCCGCGCTACCGTCCCGGCAAAATCAGCCCAAACTCTTCCCCCCGTGGCCGCGGGGGTTGGCCCAGATTGCACTCCCGTCCTTGGCCGCTGCCGCCGCCGCCCTTACCCTGCTGGCCCTCAGTCGCGCTGGCCATCCCGCGGGCCCGGTCGTTCACTTCCGTATCAGTCTACTCGCCGCCACGATTGCAATCCTACCTTGGATTATAGTGATCAAATGGCCAGGCCAAGTCCTCGAGTTTGTTCGCGAGCGCGGCCAGTATGGCCTCTTGGTGCTCGCGGGGGCGGTGCTGACGGTTCCCGCCACCTACTTTGCCATTAGTTTGATCATGCCTCCGTCAGTCGCCGCCGAATACACCAACCGGGTGCTGCACGTGGTGTTCAACCCCGGTGGATTGATCGATGAATTGGCCACTAATCCCGAACCAGGAGTTGAGCTCTACAAGTTTGTATCCCGCGATTGGTTCCTGTTCTCCACCGCCATTTTCATCAGCCTTGCGACGATGTTCAGTCAGGAGGTGCCTCGTTCGATCAAAAAACTGGTCGGACTACTCGTGCTCTGTGCCATCGGCATCACTCTGATGATGAGCAAACGGTATTTTTCACTCCAATATCTCATTTATTGCCAATTGCCGCTAACGTTGGCCATCACGCTGGGCCTGCACGCGCTGTGGCGATCGATTCCCACTCCCGCCTACCGGTGGGAGCGTCGGGGGGCCGCGGTGGCGGCTTGGGGGCTGTTGATCTTCGTCGCCCTCGGAGCGCCTGGCCAACTGCAGAAAGACCACTTGGAATTCCAGCGGAAACAAAATGTGCCGGCCTACCAGCATCCGCTGGCCCTCATATTTTTATACCATCATGATGCCCATACCGATGGCTATTTGAAAACAATGTCGGACCACTTCCACTCCAAGGAAAACTTCACGAAGGAGCTGGAGCAGTTCATCCACGAAACCGGGCCTAAGGGAATTCGTCATTAGTTTTTGCTGCGAAATCCCCCCTTTCCCCCCCCCGCGCCATTTCGGATCGACGCACTTGCGCGCTTGCCATGTAAAATCGGTTTTTTAGAAAAATCGAACCTCAGCTTTTCAGCCGCCGAGCTCGGCGATCTCTTCAGTAATTGTTAGCAAATTCATGTCTCGATTCGGACTCAACTGGCGCAGCGATCGGAGTATATTAGCCGTCTCATGCCTCGTCGTCATGATGGTCTACGGCCTCTTGATCGATCTGCGAGGGATTAGCACCGACGAGGGTATTCGATTGGGTATCATGAATGGCCGGGAAGCCTACAGCGCCAATCACTCGACGACCCAAGCCACTTGGAACGATGTGCTGGAAGCGAACGTGGGTTCAAATTACCAGCCGCTCTACTTCATTCTGCAGAACAGCGTGATGAGGATTACTCAGACCCAAAGCATGAACGTGCTGCGGCTGACTAATCTGTTTTTTCTCCTCGTTTGTCTGGTGGGCTTGATCGCATTAACGACGTCATGGCGATTGATGCCCCGCCTATTTTTCATCGGACTCTTCTCATTTAACGCCTACCTCTTCATGCACGTGCTGCATATTAGAGAATACATTCTCGGCGTAGCATTTTACATCTGGTCCAGCTGGTTGGTGCTAAAGCTAGACCAACGAAGCCTCACCTCCTTTCGCGCCGATATTGGCTGGTTCGCGATTTACGGACTTTCCCTAATCCTCGGATTCTACCTTCAGACATGGGTCGTCTTCATCGCGATTGGTCAGTTTCTGTTTCTCGTCATTCGTCGAAGACCCAATCGGGTTCGCTTCTTTGCCCATCTGGCCTTGAGTTACGGCCTAGTTTGGTATGCCACACTTTCCTACATAATCGGCAACAGTTCAAAAGTCAGCGTAGGTCGATGGGGGGCCGAAGGCACTGCCGTGATGCCTCAACTTTTGGTCGGCTTTCGCCTGCTTTTTTCCGGTCATGTGGCACCCAAGACTTTTAATATTTTCGAGCTGTTATTCTGGTTCTGGGCTGCTGCGTTTGTGGCTGCGCTCATGCTGATTGCCATGCGCTGGAAGGACGAGATTTCCAGCCCGGACGACGCCGAGATGAAACGCCGTGGCCTCCTCGCTACCCTTTGCCTCGGCATCGCCCTGACCTTCCAAATCGTCTACTGTCTGCATGTCGACAACCTGTCAGTTTGGCCCCGCTACTTCCTCATCCACTACTTCTTTCTGACGTGGGTCATCGCCCTTGGATTCAACGCCCTTTACGAACTCTGCTTCAATCTGCCTCCCCATAAAACGCTGCGAACCCTTACCCAAACCGGAGCCGCGATTCTTGGGGTCGTGATGGTGGTTTCCGCCGTAGCTCAAACGCAAAGCTACCACCGCCAGCCTTTCCTCGACACGGGATTGAGCCACGACTCGAACTGGAATGTGTGGTCGAAGCAATTGGCCGAATTCACCCAACCCGACGATTTGGTCATATCCCATGACTTTATCAGTCGAGCGACTCTCACCTTTACTCACCCGTTCACCAACGAGGTCATCATGTTGCATGAACTCGAGTCATTCGATCTGAGTCAGACCAATCGGATCGTCTACATGGAATCCTCCTACTCCCTGCACGAACGGGACACCCTGTTGCAACGCATGCGTGCCGTCGGCTTCGGTCAATTTGACCCCCACCCCATGCTGAAGGCTTCGCGTTAAAGTCTAAATCCAAGCGGTGATTGGTATTAGATCGGGTAACCGAGTTTTGGTTCGTCCCGACTATTCGTTAACGAAGTTTCCCGCTTAAGCTCAGGCCTTGTGCGCAATCACCACACTGCGACCTACCGCCGTCGGTTTTATCCCTCCCCACTCAAACCCCGCCGCATTGAGATATTTTCTAATTTCTCCTACGGAGTAACATTTTCCTTCGGTGATTTGCATCAACAAGGCGCTGTATTCCGCCACATGCAGCGGGCCCGTTTTCCCTTCGTTGATAAATGCTTGGTGAATCAATAACACGCCCCCCACCGGCAACGCGTCATACGAT
>CAXBOL010000210.1:0-7527 GCA_963977295.1 uncultured Opitutaceae bacterium | reverse complement strand
CAAACAGCGCCGTGATGACCCGGTCCGGGTAGCGCGCCCGTAGTGAAATCAACGTCGCTGCGATCGCAGTCGGGTGGTGCCCAAAATCTTCGATCACCGTCAACTCGTCACGATCCCACCGAATCTCCTGGCGGCGTTTGACCCCCCGGAACCGACTCAACCCTTCCAGCGATAGCACCGTCGGATCACTCGGATTCAGCGCCAGTCCCGCGGCGGTCGCCGCCATCGCAGCATTGCGCGCATTAAATAATCCCGGCGAAACCCATTGCACCGTGTGCCACGGCGCGCCCCGCCAAGTCAGCGTAAAGGACGATCCGGCGGGCGATTCCTCGAAGTCGACAATCCGCACGTCGTTACGGTCCCCCACCCCTACCCGCACCGTTTGAGTCCATGGCATCTCGCCCAGCTCCGTCAGATTTGCGTCGTCGCCGTTGAGCAGCACAAATCCGTTGCACGGCACAATTCGCGTCAGGTGCCGAAACGTCCGCTGCACATCGATCAGGTCGCGGAAGATATCCGCATGATCAAATTCGAGATTATTGAGCACTGCGATGTGCGGCGCATAATGGATGAATTTCGAGCGCTTATCGAAAAACGCGCTGTCGTATTCGTCGCCCTCGATCACGAACGGTTCGGTCGGTTGGCCCAAATGCTGACCAACCGGTGGATCATGCGGCACTCCACCGATCAAGAATCCTGGATCCCGCCCGTTTTCCCTCAGCAAAAACGCCGTCAGCGACGTGGTGGTCGTTTTCCCATGGGTGCCGCAAATCACCAAATTCTTTCGTCCCGCCAACACGGTCTCGGCCAACAGGGCCGGCAGCGAAGTGAAGCGAATCGCCCGGGTTTCCAACAACCATTCAATCTCTGGATTCCCGCGCGTCATGGCGTTTCCGACTACCACCAAGTCAGGCGCCAAGGTCGACAACCTCGCCGCGTCGTATCCTTCCAGAATCGGAATTCCCGCCGCCTGTAGCACATCACTCATCGGCGGATAGACGCCTCGATCCGCGCCCAACACCTCGTGGCCTGCGGCGCGCGCCAAAAGCGCGGCATTGCCCATCGCCGTGCCACAAATACCCATGAAATAGATTTTCATACCAATAAGTTCACCCGTGATTAGGGCTGCTCATTCCGTGCTCGCGAGACGAAAACAGGTCCCTGGGGCTGGAAGAGGAAGAAAATCAGTCTGAGATTCTACTTAAGCCCCCGACCCGTTGGTATCGGTCTCGCGGTGGCCGCGTTATCGGGGTCGTTCCAACAGCACGATCGCGAGGCGACATCGTCTCTGAACGTTTAAGTTGAGCCGGAATCGACTCCTATATTTTTCGAGTCAGTCAGAAATTCAGATTCGAATTATCGGTTTTTAACTCCGCCCCTCCTGCCCTACGTCCGGGACCATTTGCCTACATCAGGTTCCCGCCCCTCCCCGAAACCGAGACCTCCTCTTCACCCAGCCTTTCCGAGGTTGGGCGTTCTTCGTATCCGATCACCTCTACCCCTATTTTTTTTGCCGAAGTCGGACTTCGATTGTCGGTGACCTAACCCAAACCCAAATGAACAATCCCATCAAAACTACCTTAGCCGGGTTAATCGCGACCGCGACGCTCGGCTTTGCGCAGGTTTCTCCCGAAACCGGCAACGATGCTGACGACCAAGATGTGCTCACGTTGAGTCCATTCTCCGTCGAAGAATCCCAAGCCAGTGGTTACGCCGCGACCTCGACCCTCGCCGGCTCTCGTATTCGGTCCGACGTGCGCGACCTCGGCTCCTCCTTGTCCATCATCACCAAGGACTTCCTCATTGATACCGGCGCCACCGATGGCGAGTCACTCCTGTCCAACATCGGCAACGTCGAAGTCGGTGGGGTGTTGGGCAACTTCTCTGATGTGAATTTGGATAACAACAGCACGAATCCCACGCGGCTGGATCCCCAAAGTTCCCAGCGCATCCGTGGTTTGGTCAGCGCCAGCACAACCCGCGACTACTTCACCACCAACATCCCGTTTGACTCCTACAACACGTCCCGCGTAGAGGTGAATCGCGGTCCCAACTCGGTGCTGTTCGGTCTCGGCTCCCCCGGTGGCGTGATCAATAACTCCACCAACGTGGCCCGTATTGGTAATAACTCCGGTGAGGTGAGCTTCCGCTTCGACCATCGCGGCAGCCATCGCGGCACCTTGGACATCAATCAGACCCTCATCGAAGATCGGTTCGCGATTCGTCTCGATGTGCTCAACGAGCGCACGAACTATCAACAAGACCCCGCATTTGAAACCGACGCCCGCTACTTTGCGGCCTTCGATCTTACCCTTAGAAAGAACACCGGCGACAGCTGGTTCGGCAAAACTTCCCTGCGTGGATCCTACGAATCCGGTCGCACCATCCGCAATCCGCCGGACGTCGTGCCTCCCACCGATGGATTTTCTTCCTGGTTTGTCGGCCTCGGTGGTCAAGAAGCCCTCAATCGCTTCCTGGCTGTGCCCGGGGCTACGATCGGCGACCTGGGCGTCAACGTGGTGACCAAGGAACAGGTGCTCAGCGCCATCAACGCGGGCCTGATTGAAGTTCCAGCCGGTCAAACCGCGGACGCCTACGCCACCGCGCAAGGCAAATTCATCCCCAACACCTTCCGCGACCGGATTCGCAACACGGGTAACGTGCAGAACGCGTATGCGCCGATCTTCCTGTTTCCGGCGGTAAATTATAACAGCGTCGCCGCCGGCACCCAACCCGGCTGGAACGACCCTGACCTCGCCGGTATTCAAGGCATCATGGGCCGCTGGCGCCCCAACGGCAGTCCCACTCAAGACTTCCAGATCTCCAATTCCGCCACCGGTGGCGTCGGCTTTCGGGCCGCGTCGATCAACGACCGCAATATCTTCGACTACCACAACAACCTGTTCCAAGGCACGACCAACAACGTCGATACCGATTTCGATGTAAAACAGGTCATCCTCGAACAAAGCCTATTTGACGGCCAAATTGGTATGGAGCTGGCGTGGAATTCCCAAACCCGCAAACGCAATGCGTTCACCGCGTTTTCCTCCGGCAATAGTAAGAAGATCAGTATCGATATCAGCCAATGGCAGGCTCCGGCTGACTCCAATCGGGACAAGATTCCTGATACTTTGGCCAATGAAAACGCCGGTCGCCCGGTCGTGATCTGGGACGACAACACGGTGACCGAATCTTGGAACGACCAAGAGACTCTCCGTGCTACGGTCTATGGCACGTTGGACACCCGAAATTTCCTCGATGGCACGCTTGGAAAAATCCTCGGTAAACACACCCTCACCGGTCTCTACGAGGATCGCGAAAACAACGGGAGCAACCGGCAAACTCGCGGATCGTGGTGGTCCGATAACGGCAAATATCCCGGCTCCGCTGACATCTCTAACGGCGACAACAACAACTTCCGCCGTATCGTGAAGAGTCAGGTCTATCTCGGACCAAATGTGGCCACCGCCACCAGCCCGAGCCAAGTGCGCATCGATGGTCCGATTAAAGTCGATTTCCCTAAAATCGGCGACACCTATGGCATCTGGTATTTCGACAATGCCAATTCGATCGACGCCGGCGTAAAGGGCGAATGGCGCATCATCGAGAACGTGCAAAATCTCGGCATCAGCAAGCAGACCTTGGAATCCAAGGCCATCGCCCTGCAAAGCACCTTCCTCTGGGACAACATCGTGGGCATGTGGGCATGGCGCGAAGACGAACAAAACGCCTGGCGCCAACTGCAAGCCGATGCGCCGACTGGCCCCACCGGTTCCCTCGGCGAACGTCTGGATGATCCCGGAATTCTCGAAACGGACGGTAACTACAATCCTGGTCTATGGAGACTCGAAGACACCCCCTTCGGTATCGACAAAGACTCGACCACCACTTGGAGCGTGGTCGGTAAATACCCCGAAAACTGGCTCGGCGATTTACCTTGGGGCCTCGACTTTCAGGGCCACTACTACGAGGCCGAAAGCTTCCAGCCCGCCAGCGGTCAGGTCAACGTGTTGAACCAACCTCTCGCCAATCCCTTGGGCACCACCAAGGAATACGGTGTCACGGTCTCGTTCTTCGACAATCGCCTGTCGGTGCGTTACAACCACTTCGAAACGGTCAACGCCAACGCCCGGACCAATCTCGGTGGCCAGCTGGGTCAAGTGGTCGGACGGATGGATTTCTTCCTCACTCGTATCGCGGATTCTCTGGATAGCGGACTGTCCCTCTTCCCGAGTGACTCTGATCGGTTGCTGACCACCACCACCAGTCCAAGCAATCGTCAGCGCCTCACCGGCACGGACGCCGACTTGATCGGGGTGAACTCTTACGAGGAATACTTTGCCAAGTTGTTGCAAATCCTCCCGCCGGAAGTGCAAAGCATCTACAACTACCGCGTGGTCACGAACCCCAACGGCACGCACGCCGTGTTCAGCGATCCTTTGAATGGTTCCCTGCAATCGACGCGGGACTTCGTCGCCACGGGTCACGAAATTGATGTCACCGGCAAGGTCACCAAGAACATCAGCATTTCGTTGAATGTCGCTCAGCAAGAAACCGTCACCTCCAACACGGGCCCGGTCGCCATTCCCTTGGCCAACGAAATCAACCAACGCATCAAGGACCTCGGCCTGTTCGATATCCGTGACTCGCCATACCAAGTGGAAACCGGCGCCATCGGCGCCAGCCGTTACGCCGCCGTGCTGCGCACCCTCCAAGTTGAAAAAGCCCTGGATAACACCAAGTCGGCCGAACAACGGGAATGGCGCGTGAACCTCACGGGACGCTATGACTTCACGGAAGGTCGCTTCAAGGGACTCGCCGTCGGCGGCTCCCTTCGTTACCAAAGTGAAATCGCTGCGGGCTATCCGCAGAAGCTCGACGAGTTCGGCAATGCCGTTCCCGACGTGGCCAACCCGTGGCTCGGACCTGACGAGCTCAACGGCGATATGTTCATCCGCTATCGCCGCAAGTTGACGGACAAGATCAACTGGAGCGTGCAGCTCAATGCGCGCAACCTCTACCGTGCCAACGGCAGCAACGACATCCCGGTTACCTACAATCCAGATGGTCAGGTCGCGGTGATCCGCATCCCGAACGAACAACAATTCTTCCTCACCAACACGTTTAGCTTCTAAACGCCGGCGAAGATTAAACCTTCGCGAGCCCGCTTCCTCGGAAGCGGGCTTTTTTGTTTTTTATTCCTCCCCGTTGGACGGTCGTGCGCCACACCTTGAGCCACACACGTGGGACTACAGGACGGAAGTGCGGTTACTTCAGCCCCGCTTTCACTGGCCGTCTATCGTCTAGCAAAAGGCGCTCCTCCTCACATGGCAGCTTTTCCGTGCCCCCGCGCGACGGTGTTAATTTTCATAATTTGAGTATTGTATACCAAATGTAATTGTTAAAAACTGCCTTCTCGTTCCTTTTTCATACCCTGCCCTCTGAACGTTTTAGCGCCCCTGAAATCGACGCTTCAACAATCTGAACTCTTCCTCATGACCGTCTAGTTAGTTTACCCTAGCTGCGACGCTTACCTCTACCCCGTTATCCAGTCGGCGCCTGCTGACTGTGGGACCTCGTCACCTATTTCCGTCCGACACTTGTCGGTCAACCAGCAACCTAACCCCAAATATATGTATAAGCCTATAATGAAGACCCTAGCCGGGGTGCTCGCGACTGCGACGCTCGGCTATGCGCAGGTTTCCTCCGGAACCGGCAATGATGTCGACGAAGAAGATGTGCTGACCTTGAGCCCGTTTTCGGTCGAAGAATCCCAAGATAGCGGCTATGCCGCCACCTCCACCCTCGCCGGTTCGCGTGTCCGTTCGGATGTGCGCGACCTTGGCGCTTCCCTCTCCATCATCACCAAAGACTTTTTGGATGACATCGGTGCCACCGATGGCGCGTCCCTTCTCGCCAATGTGGGCAATGTCGAAGTCGGTGGCGTGCTGGGTAATTTCTCTGACGTCAACGATAGCGACAGCACCAATGCCACCCGTCTTAACCCCCAGAGTTCGCAACGTATCCGGGGTTTGAGTAGCGCCAGCACCACTCGTGACTACTTCACCACCAACATCCCGTTTGACTCCTATAACACTTCCCGCGTGGAGGTGAATCGTGGTCCGAACTCGGTGCTGTTTGGGTTGGGCTCCCCCGGTGGTGTCATCAACAACACGACCAATGTGGCGCGCATCGGTAAAAACTCCGGATCAGTGAGTTTCCGTTTCGATAATCGCGGCAGTCACCGCGGGACTTTGGACGTAAACCAGACCCTGGTCAAAGACCGCTTCGCGATTCGTCTCAATGTGCTCAACGAACGCACGAACTACAAACAGGAGCCTGCGTTCGAAACTGATGCCCGCTACTACGCGACGTTCGATTGGACGCTCCGGAAAAACGTCAACGACAGCTGGTTCGGCAAGACGTCCCTGCGCGGTTCTTACGAGTCCGGCCGCACCATCCGTAATCCGCCGGACGTGGTTCCTCCCACCGACGGGTTTTCCTCTTGGTTCGTGGGATTAGGCGGACAGGAAGCGCTCAACCGCTTTCTCGCCGTGCCCGGAGCCTCGATCACCGACCTCGGGGTCAATGTCGTCACCAAGGAACAGGTGTTGAGTGCGATTAATTCCGGCCTGATCGAAGTTCCCGCCGGCACCACCGCCGATGCCTATGCCGCCTCGCAAGGTCGATTCGTTCCCAACACCTTCTGGGACCGGATCCGCAATGGCCCCAACGTGATGAACCGCTACGCTCCGGTTTTCTTGTTCCCCGCCATCAACTACAACAGCTCCGCCGCCGGCACCCAACCCGGCTGGAATGATCCTGATCTCGCGGGCATCCAAGGTATCATGGGACGGTGGCGCCCGAACGGCAGTCCCACGCAGGATTTCCAAATCTCCAATTCCGCCACGGGCGGCGTAGGTTTCAGAGCGCCTTCGTTGAATGATCGCAATATCTTCGACTACCACAACAACCTGTTCCAAGGCACCACCAACAACGTCGATACCGACTTCGACATCAAGTCGCTCTACCTCGAGCAGAGCTTGTTTGATGGCCAAGTAGGCTTCGAACTGGCGTGGAATTCCCAGAGCCGCACTCGCAACCAGTTCACGGCGTTCTCGTCGGGCAACAGTAAGAAAATCAGTATCGACATCAGTCAGTGGCAGGCTCCGGCCGACTCCGATCGCGACAAGATTCCCGATACTCTGGCCAACGAAAATGCCGGTCGCCCCGTCGTGATTTGGGATGATAACACCGTTCAAGATTCTTGGAACGACCAAGACACTCTGCGCGCCACCCTCTACGGCACCTTGGATACCCGTAAATTCCTCGATGGCACCTTGGGTAAAATCCTCGGCAAACACACCGTGACTGGGCTCTACGAGGACCGTGAAAACAACAACCGTTCCAAGCAGTATCGCGGGGCTTGGTGGTCTGACAACGGCAAGTATCCCGGATCCCCTGATATCTCCAACGGCGACAACAACAACTTCCGCCGTATCGTGAAGAGTCAGGTCTATCTCGGAC
>CAXBOL010000209.1:0-7567 GCA_963977295.1 uncultured Opitutaceae bacterium | reverse complement strand
CCCAAGCTTGGCATGCCTTGCTGTGGGAGATGAGGCTTTTATCGGTGAGATACCTGATGATCTCGAATTGTTCGGTCGGGTAACGTTCGGCGAGTTTGTCGACCAGGGCGAGTTGGTCCGGCAGGATTTGGCGGAGCCGTTCGACGAATTTGGTGATGGCACTCACGAATCGGTGGGGGTGTCGGCGGCCTGGGTTCGAGTTCGCCGCCGAAAACGTTTACTGATGTCCGATTGATTAAGCAGTCGGTGAGATCCGGCTTCGGGAGAAAAGTCGGCTTTTACCTCGGCCTGCATTTTCTCCAAGTCGTAGCGGACGACCATGTCGGCCATCGAATGGGTCTCCTCGGACGGGTTTGACGCACTCAAGGGGTTTGGGGTGGTTGGATTTCCGGAAAATTCTCTAGCACCAGTTCGCAGATTTGCTGATTCAACTCATTGGCAGGAACATCTTTGCGCAAAAAGAAATTTGCGCCGTCAACTACACATTGCTCGACGATGTATTCGTCGGCGGTGGAGGTGAGCATGAAGATGGGCACTTCATCGGAAATTTTTCGAATATCTCGCAGTGTTTCCAATCCGTCTTTGTGGGGCATGTTTATGTCCAAAATCACAAAATCGGGTTTAAATAACTTGAACTGATTGACCGCTTCAAACCCGTCGGCGGCTTGGACCATGGACTCGATGCCCAGCTTCCGAATTACTTGAGAGATAAACCGTCGGAAGTAGAGTTCATCGTCGACCAACAACGCGGTGATTTTGTGAGTAGAATCTGTCATGGGAGGTTCTGGAGGCGCTTGGGGACAATTCGAAAAAAATGCGACCTTAAGACTGTGCTGATGAAAATGAAATTAAGGGAAGTATTGAACGTAAAAACGAATTTTGGCCAAGCGACCGGAGTGGTCTATTTTTTAGTCTGCTAAAACTACGGCTCATGTAGAGAACCGAATCTCGGGCCGATCCAAAAATACGTTTCGATACTTCGATCGATAAGGGCCGATGTCTTAGACTCAACTGGGTTGCAGGAGAGGGGGAGGTCGAATCACCTGCGGGCTCAGGGGACTACCAGAGTTGAAGCACAGTGCTCAGGTAGAGTTCAAAATACGGCTTGGCGATCAACAGGTAGATCGCGCCGGCGATCGCGAGCATCGGTCCGAACGGAACGTGGGTGCCGAGGGCGACTTCAGTGGTTTGGCCATCGGGAGTTTCGGCGGGTAGAACGGCAGATGTGGGCCGATCGGCGATTTTTTGCCAAATCAATGCGATGGCGAACCAGACGGTTCCAACTACTGCGCCTCCAAACACGGTGAAAATTGCTCCCGGCCACCCGAGGAAAGCGCCCAAAAGCCCCATGAACTTAACGTCGCCGAATCCCATCGCCTCCTTCTTGAGAATCGATTCGGCGAGTAACGCGATCCAGAGAATAAGTCCCGACCCGATCAGCACACCCACAATGGAGGCGAAGCCCGAACGAATGCTACCCAGTAGGTAAATTTCAGAATGGGAGAACCCGTGGGTGGCCGGAATCAGAAACGATATCATCACAGCGGCAACAGTGCCGCCAATGGTGATCGAATCCGGAATGATCATATGATCGAGGTCGATGAACGTGGCTGCGATGAGGAGCGAAATCAGAACACACCCTCCCACCGCTGAAGCGTGCGACATGCGGAGCCAAATCGCCAAAAATAGGGCTGCCGTGAGTAATTCGACTAACGGATAACGGACGGAGTAGGGGCGATTACAGCAACTCGCCCGACCGCGGAGAAGTATCCAAGTGAAAATGGGAATGTTGTGAAACCATTTGATGGGTTGACCGCAGGCACAATGAGAGCCGGGAGTGACAATCGATTTTCCCGCCGGAACTCGGTAGATCACGACGTTCAGGAAACTTCCCACCATGGCTCCCAAAATGAAGATGACCGAGGGAAAGAACCAAGGGAAGGCCTGCTCAACTTCGCTCAATGCGGCGGTAGCCTCCATGCTTTAAAGGGCGTTATTTGCGATGCCGGAAAGTAGATCCGGTCACGGGTTTTTCAAAAACTCGGGTCGGCTGGGATGACTCCCACGACCACGATTTCAATTGGGCCGATTTCCCCCGACAGGCCTAGATTTTGACGGTAGATATCGGCGATTTCTTGGGTGAGGTAACCTTGAATCGCATCGAGTTTGGCCTCGGGCCGGACCTTTAGGCGCAGCCGGGTAAACAGACGGTCGTTCTTGAATCGAATCGATGCACGTGCTGAGGCGACCCCCTTTACTTGTTCGCAACAGGCTTCCACCAAGCGGTGTAGGGCTTTGCGCGAAATCAACAAATTACCCGTGTCGCTGGAAGAGAGCGGAACCGAGCGGGGCTGGCTAAAGAACAAGAGATAGACGAGGAGGGCCAGCCCACCGCCAAAAACGATCACTTCAACGGGGGAATTTAACCAAAATTCAGTTAAGCTACTCACGAGTTGGGGGGGCAAAGACTAGTCTGACGAGACTTGGTCGGGCCAGAGTTCATCATCTTGGGTGTTTTGATCTCCGGGGAGTCTTACGCCTTCGATGATCACGTCGACTTTGGAGACGTCCCGTCCGGTCATCGCCATGATTTGTTTGCGGACGTCGACTTGAACCTCGTAGGCAGTTTGACCGATCTCGGACCCGTAAGCGACGACGATACGGACTTCGATGGCGTAGTGGCCCGCCTCGGTTTCATGCACTCGCACCCCGCGGTGATCGGCTTCTTTTTTGGTGAAAATTTCACCAATTCCGTCTGCGATGCCGCCACCGACACCCGCGACCCCTTTTACCTGAAGTGCGGCCAACCTCACGATGCCGGCAACGACATTGTGATTGATTTTAATTTCTCCCAGATCGGGTTGATCGTCGAAACGAGGTGCGTTGGGAAATTCAGGCGATTGCATGAGCGTTGGATAGGTAGGCCGATTCGACGGAGGAGGCAAGACTGGGCAGTGGCTATCTTGGGAGGGAAGAGACTAGCTCGCGAAAAGATCGGCCGGGGTTCGCTTTAAGAAATCCTCCATATATGCGGTCGTTGCTTTACCCTCTTGGAAAACCGGATCGGAGAGAATGGCTTTTTGCAGGGGAATGGTGGTGCTAATGCCACGGATGAGGTATTCGCTCAACGCTCGATGGGTGCGTTCCAACGCAATTTTACGCGATGATCCAAAGCCGATTAGCTTGCCAATCATGGAATCGTAATACGGAGGGATTTGATAGCCGGAGTAAACATGACTGTCCACGCGCACACCATGACCACCAGGGGCGTAGTAGAGGCCGATTGTTCCAGGTGAAGGAATAAAGTTTCGCGAGGGGTCTTCCGCATTGATGCGGCATTCGATCGCATGCTTGTTGAAGGTGATGTCCTTCTGGTCGAACGAAAGGTGTTCCCCGTTGGCGATCAGGATTTGTTGTTTGATTAGATCGATTCCAGTAACTTCTTCGGTTACAGGATGTTCTACTTGAATCCGGGTGTTCATTTCGATGAAGTAGAAGTTCCCTTTGGCATCGACCAAAAATTCGATCGTGCCGGCGTTTTCATAGTCGGCAGCCTCCGTGGCTTTGATCGCCGCCTTACCCATTGTCTTGCGCAGCGAAGGATTGGCCAAAAGGAAGGGGGAGGGGGCTTCTTCGATCAGTTTTTGGTGGCGCCGTTGAACCGAGCAATCCCGTTCACCGAGGTGTAACACTTTGCCGTGGGAATCGGCCAGCACTTGGAATTCGATGTGCCGCGGTTTTTCGATATACTTCTCGATGTAAACGGATCCGCTGCCGAACGCCTTTTCCGCTTCGTTGCGAGCGACGTGAAATTCTTTGGCGAAGGAGATGTCGTTGTGGGCGATCCGCATCCCGCGCCCGCCGCCGCCTGCAACCGCTTTGATGATTACGGGATAGCCAATTTTACGAGCGAGTTTGATGGCTTCATTTTCGTTTTCGATGGGCCCATCAGATCCAGGCACGACGGGAACACCCACTTTACTGACCGTTTCTTTTGCTACCGCCTTGTCGCCCATTTTGCGGATCGAAGACGCGTTTGGGCCGATGAATTTGATGTTACAGGATTCACACTGTTCCGCAAAGTCAGCGTTCTCGGAGAGAAATCCGTAGCCTGGGTGAATGGCATCAACGTCAGCAATTTCGGCAGCCGCGATAATTCGGTCTGCCTTCAAATAACTCTGGTCACTTCGAGCGCTCCCGATGCAGATCGCTTCGTCGGCCAGTTGCACATGGAGAGACTGAACATCTGCCTCTGAGTAAACGGCCAGCGTTTTAATCCCGAGTTCGCGACAAGCTCGCACAATGCGGAGCGCAATTTCACCCCGATTGGCGATGAGTATCTTTTGAATCATAATGGAGAAGTAAGGGGACGAGAGCCAACCACGCTGGGGTGCTTGGATGATTGATCGCAATCTCTGACGAGATTGCACCGAAGGAATCGAGAGCTATCCAGTTCAGCCCGCTTTGACTTTGAAAAGGCGTTGGCCGTATTCGACCGGATCACCATTTTCTACCAAAGTTTCGAGGACGGTGCCTTTCACTTCGGATTGGATTTCGTTCATGATCTTCATCGCCTCGATGATGCAAACAGGAGAGGTTTCCGTAACCTTGGTTCCGATCTCGGCGAACGGTTTGGATTCCGGAGAGGGTGACCGGTAGAAAGTTCCGACCATGGGGGATTTGATGTAAATCACCCCTGCCTCTTCCGTGTTACCTCCCGCGACTTCGGATGTCGAAGTGACTGGCGCAGGAGTGGTTGCCGGGGCAACGGGAGCTGCTCCCGGGTTTTGGGAAGGAGATGACGCGACTACAAATGGAGGATTGGAATTTCTGCCCTGAGTCGCCGAGCCATTGCCGCCTCGACGAATCTTCAATTTGAAACCCTCGTCTTCGACGGCGAACTCACTGAGTTCTGCCCGTTTCATCAATTCAATGATCTGTTTGATTTGTTTGAGATCCAAAATGGTCCTAGGTTGAAGTTACTGGCACGTTTTAGGTTAGTTACCTTTAGCGAAGGGCTGTTCAAAAAGAATTCGTCATGAAGGTGCAACGCCTGATTTTTGCGCAAAATTGGCGTTTATCGGGCAGGAATCCGTGTCTCACGCGGTATTTTGATAGGTTTGTGCATGCCCAAGGCGAAATTCTGAGATCATAATTCGGAAGAAAGAAAGTTGCTGGTGTCGTAAAGAGGGAGCGCAGAGGGGGCGCTTTCGTTCCCAAGATTAAACTCGTTCCCAGAATTAAACAATTTGAGCGCTCAGGACCTGGAATCCCATGCAGAGGAGAGTATCCGAGTCGCTTCGCTTTGGTTAAGGCTTGGAAGGGAATGCTCCCCGGCGAACGGAGATTGGGCGGCAGTGATAGCTAGAGTGCGATCGGCAAAGTTCTCTGGTGCTGAAGGGCCATCGTTGCGGATTTGCGGAAGGGGGGCCCTGCGATTGATAGCACTTGGACGCAGAATCCCCAAATGGTTTCGCGGATGTTAGTCTCTTTAAATTGAGCTGAAATAGAATGGGGCGACAGATGGGCTAGCGGTTTGGATCGGAAGGCGTAAGAGCTCGCAGCTGAATCTGGTTTTTTGGACCAACACGAGAATGCCGACCGTTTTGCTTTTCTGATTTTTAATCTGCGGTCGATTACGGGAGCCGAACTCGTTCGGTTCGGATCCTTTGTTCTACGCTGCTAGAGGGCACTCTGAACTTCGAAGACGAAAAATTTGGAATGCGATGGGTGGGGACTGAAGCGTCGGGCGCTGTTCCGTAGTTCGTTCCGGGCATAGTTGTTGGAGCGAATCACGGAAAACAGGGAACAGCGGGCCCAAGAAGAACTGTCATTGTGCGATACGCGGATGGCTGAGCACTTCATCTCATGCCTTGTCCAGTCTCCCGCACTGGCGTGTGGCTCTGTAGCATGTTTGCTACGAGCAGGCAGGTTTTTAGAGCTAATTCGGCGGAGGAGCCGGGCCCGCACCCGGAAGGATTGGTGAATCAGGGCGGTGCCCCGTGACGTAGCGATTCATTCGTGAAAAAGGGCATTCGTTCCCGCCACTGTCGTCACAAGCTCTAGCGTTGGTTTAGCTCTCGATATGGAGATAACGTGGGCACCGGCCTGATTGCAGATGCTCGGTGATGGAATTCTGGGGGCGGTGCTCGTCCGCGATGGCGGCCCTAATTAAAGGACGTCGTGGTCTCCTCGGGCATCCTAAATTGGTAGAATTCCGTTCGAATGGTCACGATTTTCTCCGTCAGGCCCGGTCTTCTATCGGAATGGTCCGAGGTCAGCGGTTGTATTCGGCGATGAGTCGATAATCCACGTGCGGGAGTTCGGCGACTTTGGCTGGATATTGTTACCGTTGTTCGGGGGAGTTTGAGACTCTGCCCACAATTGTCCGCGAATCGGTGATCTTCCGCCGTATGTCGTGGTCTTCTCTGGGGACCAGATGAATTATACCGCCTGTTCGGTCAATGGGTGCGATGACTGGCACTGCCGATCGATGCGGGCCAAGGAAGTAAGTCTGGGCCTGCGGGGCTATATTCCAATCGCGAGCGGTCTGCCGTCGGGAGTTAAAGAGGAGGCAACCTGAGCCCTGCTCAGTTAATGCAGCATTATTGAGCTGACGGCTTATGCACCTGGCCGGGGCCTGCTGGATTCCCGCTGGAGTGTCGTGTAAGGAGACCATCCCTCAAGCGTGGCCGGTTTGGGGGCCTTCAGTCCTGGGCTTGAGCTGGAGGCTATCGCTCGGCCTCAGGGAATGTTTCCGCAGACTTATCCGATAGATGATTCTTAGGTTTTACCGGGCGTCAGGACCTGGATATAAGGTATTCGTAAAACAGATACATAGCGGATTTTTTCTAACCATTGAGTGGCATTTTAAAATTTAAAACTAATTTAGATGTTGTTAATCAACGCCTTAGGTAATCTCTTAAAATTAATCAAGAAAAGTGCTTGATCGATGGTCAGCAATTTCCATGTTTCGGCCTCCCGTCGGTTCGATGGCATCGCCAAAAGCGCTGACGGGGGTTCCTTGAAAGTCATTTTAACCAAAACCGCTTCAAAAAATATTTTGAGATAATTTCAAAAAGATGTTGACGAACGATTTTTAAAATGGCCTGATTGAACTCTTTCCCCTCGATAAGAGGGAGCTCTTTGAAAGTTACATTGTACGATTGATTGGGACCCCCAATCAAGATATTCCAAATATATAAATAAACATTGGTAAGTTACTTCGGTAACTTGCCAGTAGTTCATGAATCACTAGGTTCTGAACTCTTTTCGGAGAGTTTGATCCTGGCTCAGAATGAACGCTGGCGGCGTGGTTAAGACATGCAAGTCGAACGGGATTTTGTTTAGTAGTAATACCGAATGAAGTCTAGTGGCAGACGGGTGCGTAACACGTGAACAATCTACCTCTTAGTGGGGAATAATTCACCGAAAGGTGTACTAATACCGCATATGGTGGTCTTTCGCATGAAAGACCAACCAAAGCTGGGGCTCGTAAGACCTGGCGCTAGGAGAGGAGTTCGCGGCCTATCAGCTTGTTGGTGGGGGAACGGCTCACCAAGGCTAA
>CAXBOL010000208.1:0-7573 GCA_963977295.1 uncultured Opitutaceae bacterium | reverse complement strand
CGACTGGGTTCTCCCTGTCTCCTCTTGCAAATTCTATCCCTTCAGTCCCTTTCCCCAATTATGAATCACCCCATTGTTAACCTCTCTGGAGAGCGACTCGACTACGCGTTTCATCCCGGTGCACCAGGATCCAAGCACGTTGTTGTCATTGGCCACGGTGTCACCGGCCACAAAGATCGTCCCCTCCTCATCGCGCTCGCCGAGGGTCTGTCCGCCGCAGGAATCAACGTGCTGCGCCATTCGTGGTCCGGCAATGGCGAGTCCGAGGGCAACTTTGCCGAATCCAACATCACCAAAGAGGTCGCAGATCTGGGCGCGATTCTCACCGCCCTCACCGCGGAAGGCTACACCATTGCTTATGCCGGCCACAGCATGGGCGGCGCGGTGGGCGTTCGACGCGCCGTCATTGATCAACGGATACGCCTACTCATTTCCCTGGCCGGTATCGTGCACACGGCGGAGTTTGCCGAACACGCCTTTGGCCACCTCGAACCTGGAGAGGGACTCATGTTCGACAAACCCGGTCTCGTCCTACCCGCTGCCTACATGGCTGATTTGCGCGGTATCGAAACCGTGCTCGACGACACCAGCCGCGTGACCGTGCCTTGGCTTCTGGTTCATGGCACTGAAGACGATCTGGTGCCCCTGCAACATTCTCTCGACGCCTACTCCCACGCGATCACGGAAAAAAAACTCGTTGAGATCCCTGGAGCGGATCACCTCTTCGAGCCCGATCAAACCGCCACCGCCGTAAAGGCCGTCGTCGATTGGTGCCGCGAACAATTCGCCCAAATGCGACCAACCGCTGAGTAGCAACAAGGGGCTTCGCGGGCGAAGCCCGTCGCCCGAACGCATCAGGCCCGCGCCCATTTCAGCTTTTCCGTCTTTCAGCCTTTCAGCCTTTCAGCTTTTCCGTCTTTCAGCCTTTCAGCTTTTCCGCCTCCCCCCCGTGGTGCGGTGCTTCATCCCGCACTCCATGACGGAAAAACTTAACCACAGATGCACACAGATATACACAGATCCAATTCCCCATTCCAAAGCAGTTCCTAGATTCCCTTCGCGTAGCCGGTAAGCGAAGCCATCTGCGTGAATCTGTGGTTAAAGAAAGAAGTCTCTGCCCCCGCGGCTCCACGCTACCGCAGGTTTGAACACCAAGTTCGCAAAGTCCGCCAAGTTCAGACCCAACTCCAAATCCCCTGTTAGTTTCAGTGCGTCAGCCCTTTGCTCCCTTGGCGTTCTTCGTGTTTAAAAGTCCCTGCCCCTCCGCCGTCTCCCCCCGCTGAACCTCCCAATCACCATTTCATGGCCGACCGTTCCAAACCCGTTCGTGTCATTTAGTATAATTTAGTGGGCAAAAATCTCGCGCTCCCGCCTCCGTGCGTCACTTAACTAATTCGCGGGTAACTGCTTGAACACTTCCCGATAAAAGTCGGGGTGACTGCCCCACGTTTGGCCGGTGATAATTTTGCCGTCGCGCACACATTCCTGGTTGATCCACGTGCCGCCACACGACTCCAGTTCGAATCGCACATTTTCGTAGCACGTGAGTTTGAGCCCTTTGCCCAAGCCTGCCGCCAAGACGATCTGGATGCCATGGCAGATGGACAGAATCCATTTATCCTGCGCCGCGAACGCCTTCACGATTTCGATTAACTTCGCCTCATGACGGAGAAACTCCGGGGCCCGTCCGCCGATTAACAGAATCGCGGCATAGTCGTTCACATTGACGTCCTCAAATGCGATGTCGGCATTGATGAGATATCCCGGTTTTTCGATGTAAGTGTTCCATCCTGGATAAAAATCATGGATCACCCCATTGAGCTGCTTTTTTTGAGTCGCGGCGATCACCGGTTCGTAGCCGGCTTCCATGAAACGATGTTGTGCGTAAAGGATCTCGTAAGACTCTCCGGCGTCGTCGGTCACAATCAGAATTTTTTCGGCCATGCCCAATCGGTAATCAGCCTCGCGAGATTGTCCAACCGCTTTCGTCTCATCAACCGGAACTGGTGAAATCTTACAATGAGATGGAAAAACCGCGATTCAGGCAGGTCGTAATTGCCAAACTCGGTGTGACCAGACAGCGTTCAGCTTCCCCCTGTTTTTTCGCCCTATCCCCCTTGTCCCTATCGAGTTCAGCCCCTCTTGACTTACATTACGTCGGTTTGAGCAAAATATGCCTGCCGAAGGGCAATACTTCGTGAGTAAGTCGCCCCCTGTTTACGTAAACTTTCCTTTAGTCCTTTCATCACCACCAGTCGTCATAGGTTGTATGATCGACCACTAGCTCGCCAATCATCCTTTCCCTGTAGTCAATAGTGCAACCCTCCCCCTCCCATTATGTCTGATTCACCCAACCTCACCCGCCGCAGTTTTCTCGAAAAATCCACGCTGGCATCCGTTGCCGCCGCCGCGTTTCCCGCCATCGTGCGGGGCCAAAAAGATGGCGTGGCAGCTACCAATCGGGTGAATCTCGCTCTGGTTGGGGTCGGAGGGCGCGGACGAAATGCGATTCAGGCGCTGGCGGACGAGAACTTTGTGGTATTCTGCGATGTCGACGACGCTCGCGCTTCCGAAACCTACGAAAAATATCCCGACGTGCCGACCTTCCGCGACTACCGCGAAATGTTTGCTCAGATGGGTGACAAAATTGACGCGGTGGTGATCACGACCCCCGACCACATGCACTTCCCCATCGCGATGACCGCGATTGCGCATGGCAAACACGTCTACGTCGAGAAGCCGCTGACTCACACTGTCGAGGAAGCTCGTCTACTCACCGAGGCTGCTCGCAAAGCCGGCGTAATCACGCAAATGGGCAATCAAGGCCATAGCAATGAAGGCACTCGTGTCACCAAAGAGTGGATCCAAGCAGGAGTCTTGGGTGAGATTCGCGAAGTGCACAGCTGGACCAATCGTCCGATTTGGCCCCAAGGCATCAAGAAACCCAGTCACGCCGAATTCATTCCTGTCATTCCCAAGACCCTCGACTGGGATCTCTGGTTGGGCGTCGCCCCTCAGCGTGAATACGACCCGGCTTATGTGCCCTTCGCTTGGCGTGGCTGGTGGGACTTCGGCTGCGGCGCGTTTGGAGATATGGCTTGTCACATTATGGACGCGACCTACTGGGGTCTCGAACTCGGCTCGCCCACCGCGCTCTCGGCGTTCTCCGCCAAAAACAACGACCAAACCTGCCCGGTCAGTTCCGTCGTCACCTATGAGTTTGCCGCTCGTGGCAATCAACCCGCGCTCACTTGGAAATGGTATGATGGCGGACTACAACCCCCCTTCCCCACGGATTGGGAAGAAGGTCGTAAGTATTTCAAAGACGGCAGTGGCACGATCATCATCGGCTCCGAAGCCAGTATGGTGAACTCCACTTACGGCGCGAGTCCCCGCATCTTCCCGGAAACCAAGATGCGCTCGCTCGCTCCAAATCTTCCGCCGAAAACCCTTCCTCGGGTCGAGACTAGCGACCATCACGTCGCGTGGTGCAACGCCATCCGTGACGGTCGGCAACCTGCTTCTAATTTCGAGTATGCGGGTCCCTTCACCGAGACCGTGTTGCTCGGCAATGCCGCCATTAGGGCGAACCGTCGCCTCGAATTCGACGCCAAGAAGGTGCGCTTCACTAATGTCGAGTCCGCCAATCAGTATCTCGCTAAGAGCTACCGTCCCGGATTTTTCTAGATCGAGAAACGGTTCCATTAGGGAGCGGTTTCGACCGCTCCCATCCTCACCTAACTTCGTATTCCCATGACCGCTGCGCCAACTTCCGCCCCTTCAACCTCAACTCCGGATCTCGCAGGGACCTTCGCGTTCCTCGTCCTCCGTCTTTGGCTCGGCCTAAGGTCTCTTCTGACTGGACTCGAGAAATATGCCGGCAAGGTGACCGAACAGCAACCGCTCCTGGATGAGTTTGGCGATCCCGACATTAACGGCGCCATGGTTTCCGTGACCCACAAAGTCTACGGCCTACAATACTATCATGGTGTTCCGCCTCCCCTGGCCTCCAAGTTTGCCGAGGAGCCCTTGCTCCCAGCATGGTCTCTATCAATCTACGACACCCTGCTCGGGCCCGCGCTAATCTTGTTTGGCCTGACCCTTTTGTTAGGCATCGCGCCCCGGGTGACGCTCTTCGTGCAAGGCCTCATCTATTGCAGCCTATCGATCGGACTTATTTTGCTCAATGAGAGTGGCGGCGTCGCTTGGTTGGCTATACATGTGCTCTTGGTTGTCGCCGCGCTTCGGCTCGTCGCCAATGATCGTTTCTCCCTGTTCCCTCGCTGGTAATTTCCATGACGACTCCCATCTCTACCGTCCCCTCCCTGCCTTGGTCTCGCCGAGGATTCCTTAAAACTGGCGCTGCAGCCGGCGGAATGATTCTCGCCTCGCCGTCGATCCTGAAGGCACAGTCGTCCAGTAAGACCCTTAACGTCGCCCTGATCGGTATGGGCGCTCAGGGTCGCGTGCTGCTCGATTCCATGCTCAACATCCCCAACCTGAACTTCCAGGCGGTGTGCGACGTGTGGGAACTCTCGCGTCGTTACGGGGTGAATCGTCTGAAAAAAGCCGGCCACAACCCCAACGACTACGAGGATATCGAAGACCTCATGGCCAAAGAAAAGGGGTTGGACGTCGCGATCATCGCCACACCCGATTTCTGGCACGCTCCCCACACCATCATGTGCTTGGAAGCCGGGCTCGATGTCTATTGCGAAAAGATGATGTCGAACACCATCGAAGGGGCACGTTCCATGGTGAAGGCCATGCGCGATACCGGAAAACTGCTGCAAATCGGCCACCAACGCCGCAGCAATCCGCGTTACTTGCACGCCTTGAATAACATCATCAACAAGGCCAAGATTCCTGGGCGTATCACCAACATTAACTCCCAATGGAATCGCGCCGTGTCGGCAGATTTGGGCTGGCCGGATCGCTACGCAATCTCGCCAGATAAACTTAAGCATTACGGCTACAAGGACATGCATCAATTCCGCAATTGGCGCTGGTTCAAAGACCTGTCCGGTGGCCCGATTTCCGATCTCGGCGCCCACCAAATTGATATCTTCAACTGGTTCCTCGGCACCGGCCCCAAGAGCGTCATGGCCTCTGGCGGCGTCGACTACTACAAGGACCACGAATGGTATGACAATGTGATGGTGATCTATGAGTATGAAACTGCCCAGGGTCCCGTGCGTGCGTTCTATCAGGTGCTCACCACCACCAGCGCTGGCGGAGGTTACTTCGAGCAGTTCATGGGTGACGAAGGTTCGGTTAAAATTTCTGAAAACCCCAGTCTCACCAAGGTGTATCGTGAAGACCGCGCGCCCAGTTGGGACAAGTGGATTGAGCTCAATTATCTCAGAAAATCCGCCGGGGCCGAGCCCGCCAAGGACGCAAAGGTCGATGTGCGTGAAACCGCCCCCCTCGTCGCGTTCGAACTCCCTGTCGTGCTCGACAAACCGCTGCATCAACCCCACCTCGAAAACTTCTTCGAAACCGTGCGCGGAAACGGCAAGCTCAACTGCGATGCGGCCCACGCGTTCGAAAGCGAAGCGGCCATCTTCAAAGTCAATCCTGCGGTCGAAGCCCGCAAGGCCCTCGAATTTTCCCCGGAAGATTTCAAGGCCTGACCCCTCCCTTATCCGTTCCCGGAACCCAAACCAGTTTATGAAAAAATCAGCGACTCTGCTCCTCCTTTCTCTGCTTACCGCCGCCGGCTTGGTGGCAGCCGATTCCAAAATTTTGGAATTGGAATTTCCACCGCCCAAGATCACCGGCACGCCGTCCCCGGTTCGTCCGCCCAACCTCGAATCCCCCAACGCCAAGCCACCACAGATCTCAGTGCCCGCCAATGTCATCAATCTGGCCAAGGACAAGGAAGTCACGTCCTCCGACCCTTGGCCGATCATCGGCGATCTGCTCTGCGTGACCGATGGCGACAAAGAATCGGAAGACGGATATTTTGTAGAGCTCGGTGAAGGCGTGCAGTGGGTTCAAATCGATCTCGGAGCCTCCTCAACCATCTACGGTCTCGGTCTGTGGCATTATCACAGCCAGATCCGCTCCTACAATGATGTGATCGTGCAAGTCTCCGACGACGCCGAATTCAAGACCGGCGTAAACACGATCTACAACAACGACCACGACAACTCATCCGGCATGGGTGTAGGCAAAGACTCTGCCTACCTCGAACGCAATCTGGGTCGCCTCATCGATGCCAAAGGTGCCAAGGGTCGCTACGTTCGACTCTACTCCAATGGCAACACCAGCGACGGGCTCAATCACTACGTCGAAGTAGAAGTCTTTGGTCTCCCCGCCGAATAAGCTCGGCTGGAGCATACTGGCTCTCATCGCAGTGCTCGTCGGCACGGGCTGGCGAGCTGCGCACACCCAAAACCGCCCCCTGCACGCCGACGAGGCGGTGCAGGCATGGCAAACGTGGACCCTCCTCAAAGGGGAGGGCTACACCTACGACCCGGTCGACCGCCACGGCCCGCTGCTTTATTATGGGTCCGCCGCACAGCATCGCTTGGGCGGCGGCACCGCCGATACCTACGATGACCGGGCCGCCCGCGGCTTTGTGTTGGCGGCCGGCATCGCCACATTGATTCTATTCGGCTTCGGCGCACGCACCGCCGGATTCGATCCGCGTATCGGCGCCATCGCTACGGTCCTGCTCGCATTCGAAGTCTTCACCACGCTTTACCACACCTACTTCGTGCAGGAGGCGTGGTTGGCCCTGTTTGTATGGGGATTTTTCTTCCTCGCGCTCCAACCGGAACCTAAACATCGCCTCGGTCGACTCTTCGCCATGGGGCTGCTGGCGGGACTCGCTCAAGCGACCAAAGAAACGGCCCCGCTCTACCTCGGCGTCGCCTTCATTGCGGTGTGTCTCGCAGAACGTCGAAAGCCCAACTTTCGCAATTTGCGTGGTCTCACGATCGGCCTAGTGGGCTGGTTCATTCCCGTGGTGGCATTCTACAGTGCCTTCGGCACCCAGCCACAAGGGCTGCTCGATGCCCTACACACCTACACCTTGCAGGCCAACCGCATTGCGGAAAGCCCCCACGCCTACCCGTGGTGGCGATATCTCCAAACCTTGGGGTTGATCCACACGAGCGGCCCTCGGTGGGGTCAGTTTATCCTACTCGGCCTGACCGGATTTGGCACCGTTCTCGCCTTTCGACCGTCGGCCTCCCCCGCCCTTCGCGCCACGGCATTCTTTGTTTTCACAATCCTCATCATTCACAGCGCGATCCCCTACAAGACCCCCTGGCTCATCCTGACCCCGGTCCTCGGATTTCCGCTCTTGGCCGCCCATGCGATCACGGCGATCGCGGGACAATCCCGGCGCCGATTCCTGCTGGCGCTCTGCCTCACTTCGGCCGCTGTGGCTGAGTCAGGATGGAGAAGTTGGCTGGCGTTGGACCGCTACCCGGGCGATGCCCGTAATCCCAACTTTTACGAACAAACCCCGCGGTCATTTACCCGCCTCGCGGCCCGACTGGAACAACTGCAAACCGTATTGGATCGTCCGCTACGTATCGCAGTGGTGAGCGCCGAAGCGGCG
>CAXBOL010000207.1:0-7582 GCA_963977295.1 uncultured Opitutaceae bacterium | reverse complement strand
GCTCGATCATCAACGTGAGTTCTTCCGGACTGCGCCCGAGTTTGCGAAAGAGGCGGGAGTGGGCGGCTGGGTCTTTGACCCGGCGAATGATCCGGCCAAGGCGTGGGAACTCCGGTCGCTGTTGGCTCAGCACCAAATCGAAGTGCGGGTGCTCAAGCGCGACGTGACGCAGGAGGACCGGGTGTTCAAGGCGGGTGAAGCGTGGGTGGTGCCGGCGGCGCAACCCCAAGCCCGTTTACTGGCCGAACTCTTTACGGATCGGACAGAGTTTGAGTCGACGGCGTTTTACGATATCTCGGCGTGGAGCGTGCCGATGGCATTCAATCTGCCTTTTGCCAAATTGACGACGGGAGCGATGAGTGGATTGGCCGGAGACGCTATTCCATTGTCGGCCCGACCCCAAGGACGCGTGATTGGATCGCGGGACCACGTCGTGGCTTACCTCGTGCCGGCGATGGGGGCCGATGTGCCGCGCGTGCTGGCGCGATTGGGTAAAGCTAATATCGGCGCGCAAGTGATCACCAAACCGTTGGGCATGGCTCCGGCGGGCAGCACTGAGGTGATGGCGTTTGATGCGGGGGCAATTCTGATTCCCGTGGGTCGTCAGCTGAACCTCTCGGCCAAGATTGAAGCTGTCGTGGATGAAATCGTCGGTCATGACGCCGTGGATGTGGTGGCGCTGAGCGGGGGGCTAACCCCCATGGGGAACGATTTGGGCAGTCCCAGTTGGGTCACCGTGAAACAAGGTCGCGTGGCGATTTTGATCGGCGGGGGATTGAGTCCCTACGATGCGGGCGAGATTTGGCACACGTTGGATGCGCGGTGGAACTTACCCGTGGTCTTGCTCGACGTGGAAGACATTACGCGAGCGGATTTGTCGCGCTACGACGCTATCGCGGTGGTCGACGGCACCTATGGTTCGTTGTCGGAAAGTGCGATCGTCGATCTGAAATCCTGGACACAATCCGGGGGGACGTTGATCGCATTTGCTCGGGCAACGAAATGGGCGGCCGAAAAACTGGGGGTGAAGATTGAGTTTGTTGACGAACTCAAGCCGGCCGCAGTCGAACGACAGCCTTTTGGCGACAGCGACGATCTGGAACGTGCGAAGAAGATCCCGGGGGCGATCTTCGCGGCGGAGGCCGACATGACCCATCCTTTGTCCTTTGGCTTGGCCGATGATCAAGTGCCCGTATTCCGCGAAGGCACGCTGGTGATGAAGGCGTCAAAATCTCCCTATGGCACCCCTTTGGTTTACGCCGATGCTCCGCTATTGGCGGGTTATGCCCCGGCAGATCAGGTAAAACGCATCGGGGGGCAGGCGGCGGCGGTGGTCGAGCCGCTGGGCAAGGGCGTGGTCGTGGCGCTGAGCGATAACGCGGTGTTTCGGGGCTACTGGTTTGGCGGCATGCGACTGCTCAGTAATGCCATCTTCTTTGGTCCGGCGATGAAACCGGTGGGCGTTAGTGAAGAAGAAGACGCGTCGCATGAGTAGTTTGAGTCGAGTTGCTGAGAGTTCCGCCTAGACGGCGCGGCATGAGTCGCAGAGAGTGCGCACGGCATGACTGTGTTCACTCTGCTTGCTCCGATTTTTATCATCATCGCACTGGGAGCGGTGCTGCAGTGGCGTGGCATGATGCCGATTGATTTGGTGAATGGGATTAACCGGATCCTGTATTGGGTCGGCCTGCCGGCGGCGGTGTTTCACGCGCTCGTTGCGGCGGAGCCGACGTCGGCCCAGTTTGGCGCACTGTTAGGCGTGATGGCCGTGGCGACAGTGATCAACGGGGTCTGGAATTGGATTGCCGGGCCATGGTTTGGGGTTGCTCAGGCCAATCGCGGCGCGTTTGTGCAGGCTGCGTTTCGGGGAAATCTTTCGTTTATCGCGCTGCCGTTGTTGTTGTCGGTGCCGGGCGTGCCGATTGGCCCCGCGTTGTTGGCCTTCGCGCCGATGCTGATCATCCACAACGGCGGCACGGTGTTGGCGTTGTTGGCGAGCAAGGAAACTACCGGGCGGAAGATGTGGGGGCCGGTGGCGCGAGGGTTTGCGGGGAACCCCATCATCATCGCGGCGATTGCGGGCGCGGTTGTGCATGCGTGGGGCTTCGTGCCGGCGCCGGCGTTTATGACCACGCTGAAGGCGTTGGCGCAGATGTCGTTACCGCTGGCGTTACTTTGCATCGGGGCGACGTTGATGACCGTGCCGGTGCGAGGAAATCGTCGGCTACCAGCCATTGCGTCGTTTCACAAAATCGTGGTGGCTCCGGTGTTGGGTTATCTGTTGGGCCGCTGGGTGGGACTGGATGCCGGCGGGATGTTGGCCGCGCTGATTTGCCTCGGTTGCCCGACGGCGGCCGTCTCATTGACGATGGTCAAAGAAATGGGCGGCGACCAGGCGCTGACTGCGACGACGATCGTATACAGCGCGATCGCAAGTGCGGCGTCGCTTGGATTTATTATCGCGGTGTTCGCCGGGTGAGGCGTCCCGGGTTACGGGATCAAGAGCACCATACCGGTCCGCACCCCGTTGGTGGCACTGAGGGTGTCGCGGTTAGCCGCATAAATTTCGGGCCAGCGGTCCGGATTCCCGAGATACTGTTCGGCGATCCGGGAGAGACTGTCGCCGGAAATCACGGTGTGCGTGCGCACGCCGTTGTTCACGGCAGGGGTGGGGCGGACCGGGGTGGCGCGGACGTTGGACGAGGAGGCGACCGCGTTGGATACGCTGAGGGCGTAGCGGGTGCGTAAGTCGGCGACTTCGCGGGAGGCTTCGGCGTATTGTTCCTTAGTTTGGCGAACCTGAGTCGAGAGATCGGCGTTTTTGGCGGCGAGGATTTCGGCGACGCGGAATTGGTCGGCACTCGACTCCCGGAAGGTCGCAAATTCGCGGGATATCCGATCGAGGTCGGCTTGGGTGGAGGCAAGTTGCGCCCGGGTTTCCGCTAGTGCGAGGGTAGTGTCGCTGGCTTCGGATTGGGCGTTCTCGGCGGCGATTTGGGCAGTCGCGAGAGCGGGTCGCAAGTCGGCGAGTTGACTTTCCAATGCGGCGATCTTGGCGGCATCAACCTCGGCATCTTTCTCCGCTTCCTCGAGTTTTTGGCGGGATGTGCGAAGTTGAGCTTCGACGGCCGCAAAGGCGCGGAGGGAGGTGGCGAGTTTCTCCTGATTGGCGCTGGTGTCAGCAGCGACGGTCGGTGTCGGGGCGGGTTCAATACGCTCGGCGGCGGCTTGTTGGGCGGCGGCGAGTTCCTCATGGAGTTGATCGATCTCGGATTGAGCGGCGCGCAAGACTTCGGTTTCGACGGCCGCGGTCGCGAGCTGGTCACGCAGGCGCTCGGCTGCGGTGGTTTGATTTTGAAGTTCGGTGCGGACTGCTTTGAGTTCGTTTTCCAAGGCGGTGACTTGAGTCTGTGACGCACCGTTGCGCTGGGCGAGCACCGCTTGGAGTTCGTTGCGTTGGGCGGCGACTGCGGCAAGTTGTTCGCGCACGAGATTGAGTTCGGCGGAGTCGGTCGGTGGGGCGGACGGGGTGTTTGCCTTGGCGAGATTGGCGCGGGAGGCGGCGAGTTCGGCGGCGGTTTCGCGGAGTTGGGCCTGCGCTTGCGTGAGGGTCCGTTCGAGTTGGGCGCGAGATTGAGTGCTGGCCTCCAACTGGCTTTCCAAATTTGCAATGCGTTTGGGGTCGGCTGAATTTTCGACCGGAGGTGGAGGCACGTTGGCGAGCTCGGCTCGAAGTTGGGCGACCTCGGCTTCGAGGGAGGCGCGCTGCTCGGCGGCCACCAGTTGGAGTTGCTCGATGCGAGCGCGGGCGTTGGCAAGGTCTTCGGACTGGGAGTCACGGGTTTGTGCGAGATGGGCAAGTTCGGCCTGGGTGGTTGCGTGAGCCTGACGGGTCTGGGCCAGTTGGGCTTCAAGGACTTGAACCCGTTCAGTGGCCACCGGATCAATAGTTGGTGTGGCCGAAGCGGCGGCCAACTGGGTGCGTAGTTCTTCAAGTTGAGCGTGGGCAGTGGTGAGGTTCTGAGCCCGAGCGTCGAGGGCGAGTTTGAGGGATTTGAGTTCTGCCTGGGCGTTATCGTAGGCTTGTTTGCTTTCGGCAATTTGGGACTGGAGGCGGCCTTGGGTTTTCCAGGAATTGGCAACTTCTTCGTTCAGTCCTTGGATTTTTGACTGGGCGGCGACGAGTTCGGGACCCGCTGAGTTTTGCTCGGCGAGCTTGTTACGGGCTTCGGTAAGTTCGGCTTGGAGAGAACTCACGGTGGCTGATTGGGCCCGCAGAGTGGCGAGTTCGTTTTGTGTTTGGGAAAGTTGCGTGGCTAGATCGTCGCGCGATTGCTGCGCGTTAGCTTGACTGGACCGGAGGCCGGAGAGTTCTTCACGGAGGGCCATGACATCCGAGGTCGATGCCGCGAGTTGGGAACGGAGAAACTCGATTTCGGCGGCGGCGTTGGGGCTGCCGTCAAGTGGGTTGGGTTTGGCTTGCCCTTGTGCTTCGAGTTCCTGGCGCAGTTTGGCGAGGTCGCGTTCGCGCACAGCAAGCGCGGATTCAGCGATGGCGAGGCGTTTGCGAAGTTCGGGGTCGGCCGAGGTGACGACCGGTGTGGGTCTGGCGGCGGGAGTGGCGGGTCCGAAGTCTTCGTCGTCGAGCGGAGTGATGGAGACGGTGGGAGCTGGCGCAAGTTGGGCTTGGGCTGCGCGCAGTTGCGCGGGAGTCAGCAAGTCGGTGACACGATTGAGGTCGCGACTCCGGGACCCTCCGGCCGCGGCGCGAGACAACCAAACGAAGGCCTCCACGAGGTCGTAGGCCGGCTCGTTCGGGTCGGCGAGGATGAGTCCGAGATTGTATTGCGCGATGGCATTGCCCTTGTCGGCATTGGCTCGAAGGGTCTCAAGGCTGCTGGGACTGGTCGCCGCCATGGCCAGTGAACCAAGGCTCGAGAGAATGAGGGCGGCAAAAAGTGGACGGAAAAGTCGGTCGTTCATGAACGAATTCACGATGGGAAGGGGATTGGAGAAAGCAAAGCGGGTAATTGCGTAGAAAGGGTGGAATTCGAGAATTTCGGGTTCCCTGACGCCTGCGATGGACGCCTCCTCCTCAGGCCAACGCAAGAATCCCCAAGCCGGTGATCATAGCGCCGGCGCACCAGATGCGGCGCGGACTTTCGGGTTCTTGGAGGAATCGGGCCCCGAAGTAGGCGCCGATTAGGATACTGAATTCGCGAGCTGGTGCGACGTAGCTCACCGGCGTAAAGGAGAGGGCCGTCAATACGAGCACGTAGGCGAGGGGGGATAGGGTGGCCATGATCAAAACCTCGCGGCGATGCTCGCGCCAAATTTTGACGACGGCATCTCTCCGGCCCCATGCAAACGGGGCGAGTAGGGCGGTGAGTCCAATGTTGGTGAGCCCATCGAATACGATGGGGTTGATGCGGTGATAGCCCACGGCGTTGCGATCCCACACGGTGTAGGAAGCGATGAAACTGCCCGCGATGAGCGCATTGAGCAGGGCTGGGGCGAGACGTTGGGCGGTTGGGGTGCGGGAGGGTTGCCAGAGACGTTCGCCGTGACTGAGAAAGAAAATGCTGACGACAATGAGGAGTCCGCCCATGGAGCCGAGAACGGTGGGGTTTTCGCCGAGGAAAACAATGGCACCGATGGTGGCGAGCACCGGAGCACTCCCGCGCACGATGGGATAGATTAGTGAAAAGTCCCCACTGCGATAAGCCCGTTGCAGATAAAGGGCGTAGCCGGTTTTGAGCAGAGTGCTGACGCCGATGACCGCGAGCTCGGCCCGGGAGAGAGAAATGTCGCGCCAAAGTATCAATCCTACGACGAGCGGCACGTAGTAGATTGTCATCACCACCCCGACCCCAAAAACGAAGGGTAACCCGCTGCCGACGCGTTTCGCGGCCAGATTCCAGGTGGCGTGCAGGACTGCGGCGCACAACACAAGGGCAAGAGCGAGGAGGGTCATGGGGCAGGAGCGAACGTAGGAGGCGGGGGCTTGTTAAGCAAAATGAGACGAAGGTGACCGGCACCGCGACGGTGTTATTGACTGCCTTGGGGCCACGCAGAGGGCTCGTCCCGGGGTGGGCTCGAAAAGAGGTTGTGGTCAGCACGCGAGCGTCCGTTTTAGAGGGTTGTGTCTCTCTACGTTAAGGAAGCTCGTCGCACGTTGCAGCTGGCCGCGCCCATTATGGTGGGGCAGGTGAGTCAGATGCTCATGGGCCTGACGGACAGTTTAATGATCGGGCAGGTGGGGAAAGTGCCATTAGCGGCGTCGGCGTTTGCGGGGAGTTTGTTTGGACTGTTTTTTACCATTGGCATCGGGCTATTGATTCCGGTGGCGATCAAGGTATCGCAGGCCCATGGGGCGACGGACAACGCGGAGGTTGCGGAGGCCATGAAGCACGGTTCGGCGATCGCGTTGGGCGCAGGAATCCTCTGTTGTGTGGTGATGATGGGGCTGGGGTGGCAACTGCGGTGGTTTGGGCAGCCGACGGAGGTGTTGGCGGAAGTGCAGCCTTACTATTCGTTGATTGCCTTGTCCCTGGTGCCAACGTTGATGTTTCAGGCGATGCGACATTTTGCGGAGTCGCTGGATCGGCCTTGGTTGCCGATGGTCATGCTGCTGGGCGGGGTGGTGCTGAACGTCGTGTTGAACTGGGTTTTTATTTACGGGAATCTGGGGTTTGTCGCGATGGGGTTGACGGGCGCCGGCTGGGCGACGCTGACCTCCCGGGTGTTGGGCATGGTGATGATCTACGGGTGGGTGAGCCGGTCGGTGAGTTTTAACGGGATGTGGCCGACGCAGTGGTTATCCGGATACGACAGGATACGATTGAAGCAAATGTTGGGTTTGGGGGTGCCAATTTCGATCAGTTTGTCCTTTGAAGCCGGAGCGTTCGGTGCGTCGGCCATATTGATGGGGTGGTTGGGCGCGACGGCGTTGGCGGCACACCAAATCGCGATCACCTGCGCGGCACTGGTGTTTATGGTGCCGTTGGGGATGGCAATTGCCGTGAGTATGCGGGTGAGTCGGGCGTTAGGCGCGAATGAACCGGAACGGATGCGACCCATCAGTCACGGCGCCCAGCTTATGTCGGCGGTTTTTATGGGAACGTGTGCGATCGGATTCATCTTCGCGGGTGAGTCGCTGGCCGGGGCGTTTGTGAAAGAGGCCGAAGTTGTGGCGTTAGCGGCCAAGTTGCTGGTGATCGCGGCGATTTTTCTGATGGCGGACGGGGCGCAAGTGGTGGCGGCCTCATCGTTGCGGGGGTTGTCGGATGTGAAGGTTCCGACGGTGATCACGGCGGTGGCTTATTGGGGATTGGCGTTGCCGTTGGGGTATATGTTGGGCTTCAAACTTGATTGGGCGGGACAGGGGATCTGGACGGGATTGGCGTTGGGTTTGGCCTTTGCCGCGTTCGCGTTGATGGCGCGGTTTATGCGACTTACGCGAGTGAAAGGTTGAGCTGGATCTGGGGAGATCGCGCAGCCAGAGTCGCCCCCGAATTGGTTACCCTCATGGCAATATTTCGAAAGCTGATGGCGGGACTGCTGCTGCTCGGAAGCAGTGTCT